>CAXFCV010000375.1:0-7501 GCA_964000975.1 uncultured Rhodospirillaceae bacterium
CCAGCGCGTCTGCATAACGTTTTGCGGTAACGTTACCTGGAATACCGCTACCGGGCATCTGAAGGACGCTCGCCGGTACACCGATAACCGGTTTTCTGGAGGCAGATAACATCAGGACAATTTAGGCGGTGACCGACATTTGGATGGGACCCTTGGCCCGTTTGTGAACAAACTGGTCCACATAGTCGTTCCCGGAATTCTCCAACGCGTCTGCGGCTCCCTCCCAAATGACCCGACCATCATAGATCATGGCGACGCGGTCGGCGACTTTGCAGGCCCCGACCATATCGCTGGTGATCGACAGCGCCGTGGCCCCTAGTGTACGAACACCATCAAGGATAAGGTCGTTCACCACATTGGTCATTATCGGGTCCAAGCCAGCCGTCGGCTCATCAAGCAGAACGATCTCTGGATCGTTGGCAATGGCGCGGGCGAAGCCGACACGTTTCTGCATGCCGCCCGAGATCTCCGAGGGCAGCAGTTCTCCTACATCCTCTGTCATGCCCACCGATGCCAGTTTATCCAGGGCTAGTTTTTTTGATTCCGAGCGTGCACGGCCTTTTCCCTGAAGCAACCGAAAGGCCACATTCTCCCAGACCTTTTGGCTGTCAAAGAGTGCTGATTGCTGAAAAAGCACTCCGGTGCGTTTGAAAAAATCCTTCCGTTCGACCTCTGTGAGTCCAACGGTTTCCTGGCCATCAATCCGGATGCTGCCGGCATCTGGGGCGATTAACCCAAGGATGCACTTCAAGATGAGCGTTTTTCCGCTTGCTGAGCCACCAATAAGGACAACAGATTCGCCATTGCCAATTTTTAAATCGATGCCTCTAAGAACGTGGTTGCCGCCGAAACTCTTAGTCACACCTTCTAGGACAATTTTGGGTGTCTCGCGCATAGTAACAGCGTATAGAACAGAAAACGATCCCTCAACCCGCGGTTCTCTGGTTCACCCGACGTGCCATCGCGGAACGGGGGTCAGGCCGTGAAGGCCTGGATGCCGGTTTGGGCCCGGCCGAGTATGAGTGCGTGCACGTCATGCGACCCCTCATAGGTGTTTACGGACTCCAAATTAAGAACATGACGGATGATGTGGTACTCGTCGGCTATCCCGTTTCCGCCATGCATGTCCCGCGACACCCGCGCAATATCAAGCGCCTTGCCAGCGTTATTCCGTTTCAGAATAGAGATGTTCTCGACGGCACACCGGTCTTCGTCCATGAGACGACCCATACGGAGCACCGCTTGGAGGCCAAGACTGATCTCGGTCTGCATGTCGACCAATTTTTTCTGGACCAGTTGATTGGCGGCAAGGGGGCGGCCAAATTGGTGCCGGTCTAGAGTATACTGACGGGCGGCGTGCCAGCAGAATTCTGCCGCGCCGAGAGCCCCCCAGGCAATGCCGTAACGGGCCTTGTTCAGGCATCCAAACGGGCCTGCAAGGCCGGCAATATCGGGAAATATGTTTTCTTCCGGAACGTGAACCTCGTCCATGACCACTTCGCCTGTCACGGATGCTCGGAGAGAGAATTTTCCCTCAATCTTGGGGGCGCTCAGGCCTTTCATACCTTTTTCCAGGATGAAACCACGGATGACACCATCGAGCTTTGCCCAGACGACAAAGACATCCGCATGGGGAGCATTAGAAATCCACATTTTGTTGCCGGTTAGAACATAGCCATCTGAGACTTTCTTGGCGCGTGTTTGCATACTTCCTGGATCCGAACCATGGTCCGGTTCGGTGAGGCCAAAGCAACCAATTAACTCTCCGCTGGCCAGTTTGGGTAGATACTTTTGCTTTTGGCCTTCTGAACCGTAGGTGAAGATGGGGTGGATGACGAGCGATGACTGGACACTCAACATGGACCGGAAACCGGAGTCGACGCGCTCAATCTCCCGAGTTACAAGTCCGTAGCACACATGGTTGAGATCGGCACCGCCATAGGCTTCCGGCAAGGTCGTTGCGAACAGGCCAAGCTCGCCCATCTCGTAAAAGATATCCCGATCAAAGGTTTCATGGCGGTGCATGTCCAGCACACGGGGCATTAGTTTTTCCTGCCCGTAGTCATGAGCGGTATCCCGGACAAGCCTCTCTTCTTCGCCAAGTTGCTCCTCGAATAGAAAGGGGTCATCCCACTGGAATTGCACTCTATCTGCCATGGCGTATACTGATCCTTCTAACTGACGAATTCGGAAATAGTTTAGGCTTAAACTAATTAATTTGACGCGAGTTGACCAGTGATTTGTCTCACGCGCGGATAATCCGTCGGCCTGCTGATGGCCGCCTTAATTTACCCAGCCAGTTCCTCCAGGAGACGTTTGGCGATGGCGCCAATAACCCGGCGGCGATACCACGGGGCTACGGTAGTCGTGCGCATGGGCTTGGCTTGCTTGCGCACGGTGTCGCGGACTTGAGTCGCATTCTCTTCGCTCAGTTTCGCGCCGATCAGACCCTCGAGGCCAGAAACGATTTGCGGATAGGGGTTCACGGCGGTTAGCGCAATCGCCAAATCTTCAATCGAACCTTCAGCGCTCTTACGGAGCCGCACGGCCACGCCGGCTAACGGAAAGTCAATGGAGCCTCTGATTCGCGCTTTTTCGTAAGAGGACGGGTCACCCGCCAGTTCTTGCGGCAGGTGCACCGCAGTCACAAGCTCGCCCGGTTTCAGGGTCAAATGATCTAATCCGTCATTGTTATAAAGATCTTTGAGCGGTACCCTTTTGATACCGCCTTCGCCAGCAATATCTACTTCGGCGTTGTAGACTAGCATAGATGGCGCCATGTCACCGGAGAAAGCGGCAAAACAACGTTTGCCGCCCGGGGCTACGTGGCATGTGTCGCCACGTTCCTTCAGGCAATAGTCATTGCTTTGACGCCACCATTCACTCTGATTATAAAAAAGGCACCTCGTGTCGAGGCAGAGGTTACCGCCTAAGGTTCCGTACATTTGATGGGTAGCACCAGCCACTGCCTTGGCGGATTGGGAAATCGCGGTATAATTTTTTACCAATGCTTCATGGTCGTGAATCTCTTTCAGTGTGACACTGGCTCCGATGTGCAGCCCGTCGCTATCTTCAGTAATCGATTTCATTCCACTAATAGCGGATAGGTCGACTAGGTTCTGTGGCTGCTCGATGCCGCGCCGCACATTTACTAGCATGTCGGTGCCGCCAGCCACATAGAGCGCCTCTTCGTTGTCCGTCCGGGCCTTTATGGCGTCTCCTACAGTTTCTGGACGGTGAAGCTGAAAATTGGGCATTAATTCCATCGTATCGTCTTCCTATTCTGCGCCTGCTTTTTGGCCGCTCTCTCTTTTTTCCATGAGTTCCATCAGTTTATCCGGTGTGACGGGCAGGTCGATGGGGCGGACGCCAATGGCGTCCGCTACAGCATTGGTGAGAGCGGGAATAAAGCTTGAGAGTGAAGTTTCTCCTGCTTCCTTTGCGCCGAAGGGCCCATGAGGGTCAATGCTCTCGATGATGCCCACCTCGATCGGCGGTGACTCAATGATGGAGGGCACCCGATAGTCTAGCATGCTGCCTGAGACGCCTAGGCCGTTGTGGTAGACGGTTTCCTCAGAAATCGCTTGGCCCATGCCCATCCATACGGAACCCTGGATTTGGCCTTCGCAACTGAGTGGGTTTAATGCCTTACCAACGTCTTGGGCCACCCAGACCTTGTCGACCGTTACCTGGGCAGTCTCAGGGTCAATAGTTACTTCAACCACTTGGGCAGAATAGGCATAGGCCATGCTTCCGCCGATAGCGCCGCCCCTGTATTTTTTTGTGCCGTGAGACTCTGGTATTGTATCATAGTTGCCTTTTACTGTGAGAGTACCAGTGCCTTCTAGGGCCGCTAGTACCACTTCCTCAAAGGTCATGCCCTCGTCTTGACTTGCCGCACGATAGACCTCTCCCAAGCACTCGACGTCCTCTGGTTTACAATCTAGCTTTTTGGCAGCCGCTTCGATAAGAACCTGTTTTAGATTGTTTGCAGCGTTGATGGCTGCATTTCCAACCATAAAGGTAATTCTTGATGAATATGCTCCATTGTCTTTGGGCGTGACCTTTGAGTCGCTAGTAATGGATTGAATGCGCGTCATGTCTAGCCCCAAGACTTCAGCAACGCATTGTGTGATTACCGTCGTAGAGCCTTGACCTATTTCTGGTGCCCCTGTCAGGAGGGTAATGGAGGCATCCCAATCGAGTTTTAAGTGAATGGTAGCGTGGGGTTCTCCCGTCCAATTTACTGATTTTGAGGCTCCTGATAGGTAATGTGATGCCGCGACACCTATGCCCCGATAGGGTGCTAGGTTACCTCTTTTAGATTTCCAATCACTCTTTTTTTCGACCCAATCCAAACACTCTGGTAAACCATAACTATTAATCATTAGGTCATTTGCGGTGAAGGTTGGAGCAGACAAAAAATTACGACGACGGAATTCAATCGGATCCATTTTGAGCTGATTGGAAAGTTCATCAATTAGTGCTTCAAACGCGTATCTAACCCCAACAGTCCCATGACCCCTCATTGCACCCGGTGGGGGTGTATTCGTTAGGACGCGAAGACCCTTATACCGCGCGTTTTCAAAATTATAGACGCCAAATACAAGACTTCCCGCGTAAAGGATAGTTACGACACCGTAGCCGCTAAATCCCCCTCCACGCTGGATAACCTGAAAGTCAACAGCAGTGATTGTACCGTCTTTTTTGACGCCGATTTTCATTTTTACGTCCGTTTCCGGGCGGCCTCGGTGGGTAATAAATGTCTCTTCCCGGCTAACAACTAAACGTACCGTGCCTTTTGCTTTACGTGCAACAAGGGCACACATTAGCTCTATGTTTAAACACTCGGTCCGACAACCAAAGCCGCCCCCAATATGGGGTTTAATGACGCGAATTTTTGATTGATTCATCTTGAGTGTTTTTGCCAGCATGATGTGCACGTAAAAAGGGACCTGAGTGCTGGCCCTAACGGTCATATAATCTCTTTCCGCGTCGTATTCAGCTATTGCCGCGTGTGGCTCCGTTTGAACCTGGCAGATCTCTGGGCAATTAAAGGTTTCTTCGAGCACCAAGTCCGCATCTTTAAGGGCTGAGTCCACGTCACCAATTTCATAATCGACTTCGCGTTCGATATTACCCGGACGGTGATCGTGAAGGTCGATAGCGTCTTTGGACATTGCATCTGAAGAGGTAAAATAGGCGGGAAGTTCTTTATATTCGAATTTTATCAGATCTATCGCTTTTTGCGCTGTTTCCACATCTGCCGCAGCAACGCACGCAAGAGGTTCTCCTCTATATCTCACCTTATCCCGAGCCATCGGGTATTCGAAACGAGCGATGGGAAGTACACCGTAGGGTTCGTCGCAGTCTTCGCCTGTAATGATGCCGTGCACGCCGGGTAAAGCCTCTGCTCCTGAAACATCTAGTTTGATGATTTCTGCATGTGCGACAGGACTCCTAAATATTCTGCCCACCAGACAATTGTTGGGTATAAAATCTGACGAATACAAGGCTTTGCCAGAGACCTTTTCCGGTCCATCAACTAGCGGTTGAGGAACTCCAATAGACTGGGTGGGTTTGATCTCATTCATGCTGCGATCTCCCGACCGGCTCTCTTCAATTCTTCGACCGCGAATTGAACCGACTCGATGATTTTGACATAGCCCGTGCAGCGGCAAATATTAGCAGCCAAGCCTTGGCGGATGTCTTCCTCGGAAGGATCCGGATTTTCCCGGAGCAGGCCTTCTGCCGCCATGATCATACCGGGCGTACAGAACCCGCACTGTGCCCCCAGTTTCTCATGGAAGCCGCGCTGAAGCGCTGATAAACGGCCCTGAACTTCCAATGCCTCAATGGTCACAATGTCCTTATTTGCGCACGTTGCTGCTAGGGTCAGGCAGGCGTGCCTCGGCTGGCCATCCACTAGCACAGTACAACAGCCGCATTCGCCGCCATCGCAGCCAATTTTTGTCCCTGTCAAACCAATTGACTCTCGGAGATAATCGACAAGTAAAATATTGTCTCCGACGACATCGTCTCGCTCCCTTCCGTTGACTGTGCAATGTAGCAGGGTCTTGTGATTTTTTTTGCTCATAGAGGGGTCCTTGGTGCTTTGACAGTTCAATGAGTGGCATCTGGATTGGCATGGGCAAGGAGAAGGCTTTGGTCGACATCTGCGGCAACCTTGTCGAGTCCCGCCTCGAGTTTTGACGGCCAGTCCATGAAAATAGCGGCGAGTTTCTCATGCCCGCCACGGCGAACCGCGCCGTATCCGCGAGCCCAGATGGAGAGCCGTGCGGTCTGGCAGGCCAGGTCATAATCCTTGGTAGCGGCGGCCTTGACGGCTTCCAGCCATTCAAGCATGTAGGCCTGCTCTTCCAGATACTGGACACTTCGGCGGCGCAGGAATTTGAGTGATGCCAATATTTTTAGGAGTGCAAAACCAAAAGCGCTTCCAGTCGGAATGTGCAGCGACAATCCATTGCCCCTCTGGAGTTTTTTGATTTGAGGCACAAGCCACGAGAGTGATGGTGGCAGCATGCCAATAATTTCGTCCCGGCCGGGCTTGAAATAGTCCGTCAGCCGGAGAGGCGTGTTTTCGCTGACGCCGAGTTCGCCGCGAACGCGGTTTAGCCGCCCGGGGCGTGTTTTTAGTTGGGCAACACGGACGACGTCCTCGAAGCTCATCCAGAGTGCCATGCGCTGCGCTACTTCACGGGTTAGGATCCGGTTCGGCGTCGTGTCCAAAATGTGCACGGTCTCTAAGCGATCCAGATACAAGTCGGCATAGGCCGCGTCCTGGTAATCCACGAGCCTTGCGACTCCATGAGCGACGGTTGCCCTGATCGCTTCCGGGTAATTTTCGAGTTTACCGTTGAAAGAGGGTGGCGCGGGTTTGAGTGGCCGGTCTGGATCCTCCAGTGGTCCCGATCCGCCGTCCCGTGCAGCCCGCAGGCCTGCATTAAAGCCCGTGAGATTAGGCTCGACAGACACGCCCTTCTCCTCGATCGCAGCGCGTCCGTGTTCTTCGTTCAGTGGTAAAATACCGCTTCCGATGATGGCTCCAAACATCACTGAATTGATACGGGTTGCTGAGTTGCCGGCGAGGCTGTTTACATCCAAGCAGATCACGCCCTTTGCCGCATTTTCGAGGGACTCCATCATCGGTTTGTCGTCAATTGTTCCGTCGCCGGCGGACATTTTTTCCGCTGTTGAGTATACCCTGTCCAATCCAGTGATGACCGTGGTGGTTCCTGTGACAAATCCCCGTTCCAGAGCCCGTCCGGCCTCGGTGGGCTCCAGTGCTGCCATAATGTCCAGATCGCCAGTCGCCGGGAACAGCGTGAAGACTGGGTCCATGGGCGGGTTTTTCTCGGGGAACAATTCGAAATAGTACGTCGTTGCCCCAGTTCGTTGTGCGACCCCCGGCGTTGATGTCGCCTGCGCAGGATAACCAGCATGGTATGATGCTTCGCCCAGCCAGTCCGCAAGCACGCCG
>CAXFCV010000376.1:0-2589 GCA_964000975.1 uncultured Rhodospirillaceae bacterium
ACCGCTCACGTTCAGCGTGAAAGTGCGCACCGGCACCCGACTCAGCCAGCTACGGCTCCGTCGGGGCTCCCCACCCTCCTTTGAAACGGCAATGCGCCGGCTCCATAAGCGCACTCCGTTAGTGGCTGGCAGCGGTATGGAGGAAGCGGATATCACCAGCACTGGCGTCGCTTTTACGGTGGATCTTCATGGAGAGCCAGACACTGGTATTATCGGCTATAAAGCCAAACAACATGCCGATGTGATTGATGTGGAGAATGTTGGCCACTACGACATACACGATTTTTGGGACCCGATCCGCAATAGGGGTCAGCACAACCTAATCCTGGACCCGGATGATTTTTATATCTTAGCCTCCAAAGAAGCGGTAAGTGTACCGCCGGATCATGCAGCCGAGATGCGGCCCTATGATACCTATGTGGGGGAGTTTCGTGTACATTATGCGGGTTTCTTTGATCCGGGATTTGGCCATGATGCTGCTGGTGGCGGCGGTAGCCGGGCCGTCCTCGAAGTCCGCTCCCACGACGTTCCATTTGCATTGGAGGACGGACAGGTGGTTGGCAGGCTGATCTATGAGCGCCTCACCGCCGTGCCCGACCAGCTCTACGGGCAGAGCATCGGATCAAACTATCAGCAGCAAGGGCTGAAGCTGTCCAAACACTTCAAATAAGACTTTTGGGTTACAGCAGCGCGGTCAAAACCAGTATCCGTAAAGTTTTGCAGTATCATATAATAATTTGGATAATACCTTTTAAAACGGTGGCTTAAATATTCGGACGTAATTTTAATTGCCGGACAATGTCGATGATTTTACCAACGGGGGCGCGACAAGCCCTCTTAACACACCCACGCTGCTGATGATCATACAGCCCCCAACCACAAAATATCTCGAATCGGATGACGTGATCATTTATGGTGCCGCGGTTAGTGGTTCACCGTCCGGCAGGGGGTTAGACAGATGGCAGATAAAGACGATATCAAAGACGGCAAAACGTTCTACGAGGACGTCCAATCCAAGAACGAGCCTTTTTTCCTAAGAGGATCCGGCGCGCTTGATTGGGGAATGCAGAACCGTCTCTCTCGGATTTTCAATCCCAAGACAGGAAAAACTGTCATGCTGGCCTTTGATCACGGGTATTTTCAGGGCCCTACCACGGGTATTGAGCGCCTCGACATTAACATTGCCCCACTTATACCATACGCGGATGTACTGATGTGCACCCGAGGGGCGCTGCGCACGTCGATCCCACCGACAATTACCAAACCGATCGTTCTCCGCGCTAGCGCAGGACAAAGCATTTTGACGGAACTCTCCAACGAATTGGTGGCCGTTGGCATCGAAGACGCCATTCGGCTCGATGCGGCAGCGCTCGCGGCCCAGGTTTATATTGGTGCAGAATACGAACACAAATCCATCGGCAACGTTATCAAGTTAATCGACATGGGTGCCAAATATGGTATCCCCACCCTCGCCGTTACTGGCGTTGGAGCGGACATGAGCAGGGATCAACGCTACTTTGGTCTCGCCACGCGGATATGTGCCGAGATCGGCGCGCACTATGTCAAAAGCTATTACTTTGAACCAGGGTTTGAGAAAGTGGTGGCGGGCTGCCCAGTGCCCATTGTGATTGCCGGCGGCAAAAAACTACCTGAGATCGAGGCATTGGATATGGCCTATCGGGCTATTGACCAGGGTGCTGCAGGCGTAGACATGGGCCGCAACATCTTCCAGTCAGACTGCCCAACTGGTATGATCCAAGCTGTCGGCGCCGTCGTCCACGGGGGCGAAAAACCGGACCAGGCAATCAAAATTTATAAGGACGCGAAGGCCGCAGCATAAATAAGAGTGCCATGTCCCTGCCCTAGCCGGCAGGCGCGGTCTGTGTATCCACACCCACTAAACTTTAGCGCAGCGCAGCTTCGATGTTCCCGCCATCTACGGTCAGCACCGCCCCTGTAGTGCTAGGGGATAAAGCAAGATCCAGAAAAGCCTTTGCGACATCTTCCGCTGTTACTTCCCGGTTGAGGAGGTTTCCCGCCATATAATCTTCCCGCGACAATCCTCGGGCAGATGACCGTTCCGCGATCATACCATCCGTCAGGAGGCCGGACCGGATACGGTCCGCATTAACCCCGTTAGCGCGGACACCGTCCTTGCCATGGTCGAGGGCATATTGCCGGACGAGAAAAAAGGTCCCTGCCTTCGGCAACCCGTATGGACCAAAATTCTTGCCCGGATTTACAGCCTGTTTTGAGGTATTGAACAACAAGCAGCCACCTCGGCGCCCCGCACTGTTCTGCGCACGCATGACGCGGACCGCATTTTGCGCAACGGTTTGATGGGCAAAGAAATTGAGCTCAAAACTGTCCCTTAAGACACGGTCAGAGACCGTTCCGATCTCACCCTGCCAAGCGGCACCGGCATTAGATATGACGATATCGATCCCACCATAGACCTTAACAGCTGCATCAAAGGCCCGTCGAACAGACCGCCTATCGGTAACATCCGTCTGCAAGGCAAATCCGCCAAATTCCGCGGCAACCCTCTTCGCGGCCAAACCGTTTAGATCGGTAACAACAACCTCAGCA
>CAXFCV010000377.1:0-3089 GCA_964000975.1 uncultured Rhodospirillaceae bacterium
CACTGGTGGCGCTTGCAAGGTCAACTGGCGCATCTGCCAGACCAAGCCGGTCCGCCCGCATTCGGACTTGATCGACGGCTTCCTCGCCGGAGATGTAAATGCACCGTGCTTGTCCCTTGGATTTTGCAAGTGCCGCGGTAACCTGCAAAAGTAGCGTAGATTTTCCGATTCCTGGATCGCCGCCGACGAGCAGAGCAGAGCCCGGCACGAGGCCACCGCCACAAACCCGATCAAATTCCTCGATTCCACTGGGAAGCCGAGGCGGACAGGATTCCGATCCCACCAAGCCGACAAAATTGATCTTGCGCCCTTTGCCGCCACTCAAGCCCTTGGGAGCGCTATCGGTTGTTTGTTCTTCGCTAAGGGTGTTCCAGGCGCCGCAGTCGTCGCATTGTCCCGCCCATTTCGGATGGCTGGCTCCGCAGTCTTGGCATACGAAGAGGGATTTCGCCCGCGCCATCAACTGCGCACCGCCATCTGGATGGGGCCATTTGGTTGGCCTCGGATAAATTGGTCCACGTATTCACTGCCGCTATCGCTGATTTCATCGGTACCGCCGATCCAGATGATACGGCCTTGGAAGATCATGGCGATGCGGTCAGCGATCTTGCGGGCACTTTGCATATCATGGGTGATGGTCAGGGCGGTGGCGCCGGTCTCCGCCACGCAACGAACAATGAGGTCATTGATAATTTCCCCCATGATGGGGTCTAAACCTGTCGTTGGCTCATCAAAGAAAATGATCTCCGGATTGGCGGCAATGGCCCGCGCAAGGCCGACCCTTTTTTTCGTTCCACCCGACAGCTCCGCAGGGTTTTTATTAGCGATGTCGGCACTGAGTCCGACCTTGGCAAGTGTGGCAATGGCAATGTCCCGCGCCTCTGATCGGCTATGGTTTTTGGCTATGAGTCCGAAAGAAACATTTTCCCATACCGACTGGCTGTCAAAAAGGGCCGCACCTTGAAAAAGCATGCCGATCTGATCGTTAATCCTGTCTCGATCACCTTGGGGTATGCCAACTGTCTCCTGACCATCAATGGCGATGGACCCGCTCTCTGGTCTCAATAAGCCGAGAATGCATTTCAACATAACCGACTTACCCACACCGGAGCCGCCGATCACGACAACCGACTCTCCTTTTTCGATATCCAGGTTTAACCCATCCAACACGACTTTAGGCCCAAAACTCTTGCGGACCGCATGCATGCAAATTTTAGATTGAGGTTCAGCCATCGGTCGCGAAGAAAATCCCCGTCAGGATAAAGTCGAAAAATAAAATAAGAATGGATGAGGAAACAACAGCGTTGGTGGTTGCTTTGCCGACGCCCTGGGCCCCACCCTTGGAATTGTAACCGTGATAGCAGCCCATTATGGCAATGATCATGCCGAATACTGCGGCCTTTACCAGGCCTGACACAACATCCAGGGTTTCCATGAAATTAAAGGTCGATTGCAGGTAATTAGCGGCATTGAAACCGAGACTAAAGACGCTGACCAGATAACCGCCGAGCACGCCAATAATATCGGCGACAAATACCAGAAGTGGCAGCATGGCGATCCCGGCAATCACGCGCGGTGCCACTAGATATTTGAAGGGATTAGTGGACAACGTAGTCAACGCATCAACCTGTTCGGTTACACGCATGGTTCCGATTTCCGCCGCCATTGATGCGCCAATGCGGCCCGAGACCATCAATCCTGCTAGCACCGGTCCGAGTTCCCGAGTGATGGAAATCACTACAACGTTTGCAACCGCCCCTTCAGCATTGAAGCGCGAAAATCCGGTGAAACTCTGGAGGGCCAGAACCATGCCCGCGAATACGGCCGTCAACCCGACAACGGGAAGCGAGAAAAAACCAATCTCAATCATTTGCTGGCCAATGATTCGCGGGTAGAACGGCGGGCGGACGGCATGGGAGAGCGCGGTTGCTGTGAAGCTTGAAATCCGGCCGACGGTGGCGAGGAAGGTGAAGGTTAAGGCGCCAATTCGTTGAAGGAATTTCATGCTGGCGCCCCCCTTGAATAGTGTCGGCCGAATCTGATGCCTAGCCGGGTTAAAACCTCATAATCAATGGTTCCGGCATCTTCCGCCATTTGGTCAATCGACTGCTCAGGTCCAATAAAATCAACCATAGCGCCTGGAAATACGAAATGAGGAGGTACCCCGGTAACATCCAGTGTGGTCAAATCCATGGAAACACGTCCCGCAACCTTAACTTCGTGACCACCGATCCAGGCCCTTCCGGAGTTACTGAAGGAGCGTAAATAACCGTCCGCATACCCTAAGGCCACTGTCGCTATTTGCGTCGGTCCGTCCACCATATAGGTTCCACCATAGCCAACGCTCTGAGGGGTGTCAACGTGACGCACTTGAAGGATTTTCCCTTGTATTCTAATAACTTGCGACATCGGATTGGTGTGGCCGGGTTGCGGATTTCCACCGTATATTGCGATGCCCGGGCGCACCAGGTCGAAATGGTATTGATTACCCAAAAACAAGCCAGCGGACGCCGCGAGGCTTTTTCGTTTTGCTGAAAATTTATGTGCTTTTGTCTCAAATGCCGTCTGCTGGAAGGCATTCATCTCATGTGCAGGATCATGGGCGCATGCCAAATGGCTCAGAACCACGTCCAGGCGGAGCATATTCGTTAGCGCTGCATTCTCGGCCAAGGCATCAACCTCTTCCAGCGTAAGGCCCAGCCGGCACATGCCGGTGTCTATGTGAAGATCAGCGAGGGGCGCTAATTGGTTTGAGTCTCTAAATCTTGCCATTTGCCCGGCCCACATCTCAGACTGATCGATGCTGTTCAGGACCGGCGTTACATGGTGCCGGATCATCTCCTCGACTACTTCGGGCACAGGGCCGTTAAAAACATGAATACCAACGTCTGGAAGAAGGTCTCGGAGGGCAAAGCCTTCCTCCAGCGTTGCTGTAAAAAATGTTCGGCACCCGGCCTCTGACAGCACAGGCGCCACTTCTGCCATGCCTAGCCCATAGGCATCCGCTTTGACAACAGCTGCCACCTCTGAACCCGCAGCCTCTCGCTGGAGCAGGCGGTAATTTGCCGCAATTGCGTCAAGGTCTATTA
>CAXFCV010000378.1:0-3021 GCA_964000975.1 uncultured Rhodospirillaceae bacterium
CCAACTTCCATGGGATCAAATCCCCTGCCTGACGCGGCGCACGCCTTCTGCCAAACCTTCAGTCTTTCCTCAGTTCGCTCGAACGACGCGAATTGGTCAAAAAGAACATTCATGCCCGACCCTGCAACTCGCGCTATAGACTCGTCAGTTCCTGCGGCTGTCCATAACGGGGGATGGGGCTCCTGAATTGTGTATGGTTCCACGATGATATCATCGAATTGCCAAAATTTGCCATCATGACTAAATCGCTCGTCAGAGGTCCACGCTTTTTTGATCACCTCAATCGATTCTTGAAAGCGTTCTAGGGCTTCCTCTCGTGGAATACAGAAACCCTTATATTCCATGTCTCGGTAGCCTTTGCCGACACCAAAATCTAGGCGTCCGCCCGATAGTAGATCAAGTGTAGCCGTTTGTTCGGCAAGTAAAACAGGGTTGTGCCACGGAAGAACCGTAACGGATGTGCCCAATCTTATCTTTTCAGTTTTTGCAGCAATATAGGTCAGGAGATTAAGTGAGGCTGAGACCTGGCCACCACCTGTGAAATGATGTTCAACCATAAATATGCTTTCATAACCTAGCTTCTCAGCCTCGATTATGAGATCCACAAATCCATCGTAGCCCTTGCTGTCCGCCGTATCTGCACTTTTATTAGCAACGGCGCCACCAAATAAACCGAATCTCATTGGCACGGTCCTCTGTCGATATAAGATGCCTCTCCGGTAATATAGTGTAATAAAACCCGAAGCGCTAGTTCCTGACAGCTAGTGCCGGCACGTAATGTTACAAGTTTTTTGCTTTGTCTTGGCTCATCGGAGCCATTTTCGCTCCTCCGCTCATCTCGATCTCAACTTGAAGACCTCAATCATGACGTGATGGCCTGCTAGCCTAGCGGTTCAGTACCGGAGATTTAATTTTCATGAGGTGTGGCATTACGTGCCAAGCGAAAAAGGTGTAAGTAACGGGGTATATAAGAGCAGAACTTTTTGGCCGTTTATCTTCAGTTGCTTCCGTAAATGCTGCGCAGTTCGTTTTTCAGTATCTTGCCCATAGCACTTTTGGGCATCTCAGTCACAAAGTCCATCTGGCGCGGGATCTTGTAGCCCCCGATGCGCTCCCGGCAGTGATCAATGACGTCGGTTTCCGTCAGCGTGTTTCCCTCAGCGGGCACAATGACGGCGAACAACGCCTCCCCATATTTTTCGTCCGGCACCCCAACGACGGCACATTCTTGAATACCGGCATGCTGGTACAGTGCAGCCTCAACCTCGGAGGTGTATATGTTTTCCCCGCCTGACACGATCATGTCCTTCTTTCGGTCCATCAAATACATGAGACCATCTGAGTCCATACGGCCGACATCGCCTGTATGGAACCAGCCATTTCGAAACGATTTCTCTGATTCTTCAGGGCGGTTGAGGTATCCTCTAGAGACCTGCGGCCCCCGTACCGTCACCTCTCCCACTTCACCAAGTGGCAGTTCGTCGCCATTGTCGTCGGTGATCTTCATATCGAGACCGACAAGGGGCCGGCCGGCGGAACGAAGAACATTTGTATCACCAGCCTTAATAGCGTTTTTATGAATGTCCCAACCTAAATAGGTGAGGATGGGTGAGGTTTCCGTTAGCCCGTATCCCTGCACAATCTGGGTATGCGGAAACCCTTCGATGGATTTCTGAACCCATTCAGCTGCCATGGGGGAGGATCCATAAAGCATGATCCGAAGGCTAGACGTGTCGTACTCCTCGAACCTGCTATTTGTGAGGTTCATAATGATCATGGTGGGCGCTTTCATGGTCGCCGTAACGCGATATTTCTGGATAACTTCTAGAGATGCTGTTGGCGAGAATACAGGTAGGTAACAATGCGCGGCGCCAACGAGCGTAAAGCCCGTGGACAATAAATCGGCAGCATGGAACATGGGCGCAGCATGGAGATAGATGTCGGTGGGTACGGCACCCATGGCGATGGCCATCTGCATGCCGTTGGAATGGACATTCTTGTGGGAAAGCTGGACGCCTTTGCTTCGGCCGGTTGTACCGCCAGTATAGAGGAGGATGGCCAGGTCATCTTCGTCTACAGGGCACTGCGGGGCCGATGGGGCAGCTGTCAAAAGTGCTTCATATTGCGGTTGGGATATCTCATCGTCCAGAGGTCCCAAATAGATGGTTTGATCCCTCCATGGGGCCAACTCTGCTGTGTCAGTTAGATTTAAGAATGGCTTGCCCAGGGCCAATGCCCCGCAGTCTGCATCTTCCAAGATGTGCAAAATTTCGGGTGCGGCTAATCGGTGATTGATCGGGACTGCGATGGCACCGCTCCAATAACCGGCATGGATGAGCTCCGTGTATCGGAAGGAGTTCTCGCATATGATGCCGTAGCGATCTCCGGGACCGATGCCAAGGTCGGCTAGAAGCCCCGCGGCTTTGGCAACCCGGCCCACATGCTGAGACCATGTAAAACACTGTTCTTCATCGACAATTGCTGGCCGGTCACCATGTAACTTCAGCGCATTGTCCAATGCTGATAGCATTGTAAGCATGGTGCACGAAGCCTCCCCTGTTTTTGAGTTTGTTCTTATGATTAACGTTAGCTTACTTCCATGGGGACTAAATCGTCAATTCCAGTCATGTCGGGCACAGGTCCTAAAACCAGCCAGAACGTCCTGTCTTTCATGAGTGAAGAAATTCCGGTGTGTGTTGTTTACCATCCTGCTTCGGGTCGCCCAGGAGCCGCCCCGCAAGACCTTGCGGGTGTAAAACACTGGTTCCGAATAGTCCCGATAAGCATCCGCCGAAAATCCAGGGTAAGGTTCGAAAGTTGAGCTCGTCCATTCCCATATGTTCCCTAGCATTTGGCGGCACCCCCACGCGCTGTCCCCGCCGGCAAAGGCGGCTACATCGACGCATCCAGTGCTTCGGCCATCCAAATTGGCTTTGCCGGTTGTATCCCGCTCATGACCCCAGGGATAGGGGCGCTTGGTCCGGCTAAGGCCGACGCCGTCGGGCTCGGATGCGGCTGCCA
>CAXFCV010000379.1:0-6234 GCA_964000975.1 uncultured Rhodospirillaceae bacterium
AAGACCATAATCGATGGGGACCCAGTGGACACCGACATCATTGATTGCCGGCGCAGCAAGGCTGCGAATGTTCTTGCTGCCAGTTCGCCAACCACCGCCGTGTATCTATTAGAACGGGTAGGTTGTCAGCATCTTCAGGTGCGAAGATGTCCAATAACTGTATCTCATCACCGTCGTAAGCTAAATTGTATTGACCTGGATGCGTCTTCCGCGCCCGCTCACTGAGCGTGGCGGCCTCCTTCAGGTAACCCGGGAGGTCGTCGATTGTTACTTCTACGTCTCGTTGCCGGCACAGTTCATCCTGGCTTATTCTTCTGTACCTATTATTCTCGTCCGACATTCCATGCCCCCAGGCGACACCAAAACTAAAGCTTGCGGTTTTGGTCCAATGGGACAAAAGCCAAAAATTCATTTCCCTTAAACAGCCCGATTTGCCAATATATCATAGTGCTCTTAGGCGCAGCTCTTGCGACCAGGCCGGGTCCCGCACACTTATTACACTCGACGAGACCGAATAAAAAAAGGGTAGCAAACCATGACCAACCGTATGGAGAAAAATGGGCTGCATGTGGCAACGGAACTCGTGGATTTTACTGAACAAGTATTGCTGCCTGACAGCGGTATTGAGCCCCGTGATTTCTGGTTTGGTCTTGCAAAAATTATTAACGATTTGGCCCCACAGAACAAAGAGCTTCTTCTGAAGCGTGACGCTATCCAAGCCAAAATTGACGCTTGGCATCTCGAACGTAAGGGGCAAGAGCATGACAAATCAGCTTACAAATCTTTTTTGATGGAGATTGGTTACTTGGTGCCGGAAGGCGAGGCCTTCCAGATTGAGACGGCCGGTGTTGACCCGGAAATTGCATCGATTGCCGGTGCGCAATTGGTGGTTCCGGTTTCCAATGCTCGATTTGCCTTAAACGCGGCCAATGCCAGGTGGGGAAGCCTCTATGACGCTCTTTATGGTACGGATGTCATCGACGAGGCCAACGGCAAGGAGCGGTCCGGAGGCTATAATCCCGTGCGCGGGGCGGCTGTGGTTGACTATGCCGCAGACATGCTCGATGACGCGCTACCACTCGCGAATGGCAGCCACGCCAATGTGACACATTATGCCATCGAGGATGGTGGGTTGAACACCAACCAGGGAGGTCTGCAGGACGCCAGCCAATTTGTTGGTTATGTTGGACAAGCCGGCAGTCCGTCTGCAGTTCTGCTTAGAAACCACGGCCTACATATCGAAATTCAAATTGATAGAGATCACAACATTGGACAGGCCAGTCCCGCCGGCGTGAAGGATGTAGTGATGGAATCAGCCGTCACCACCATACAGGATTTCGAGGATTCAATCGCTGCCGTAGATGCTGAAGACAAGATCCAAGTTTATGGCAACATGCTGGGCCTAATCCGCGGAACCCTTGAGGACACCTTTGAAAAAGACGGCCACGTTATAACCCGGAGGTTGAATTCCGACCGAGACTATACCGCGCCTGATGGAACTACCTTCAGCTTACCGGGCCGCAGTCTTCTGTTGATCCGGAACGTTGGCCACCTGATGACCAATCCGGCGATCCTCGATGGAAATGGGCAAGAGGTGCCCGAAGGCATTATGGATGCTATGTACACCGGTTTGATAGGTCGGTATGACGTAATGGGTGACAATGCGCGCAATAACAGTCGGACTGGTAGCGTTTATATTGTCAAACCCAAGATGCACGGACCGGAAGAAGTTGCCTTTGCGTCCGAACTTTTTGGCCGGGTAGAGGATGCTGTTGATCTCCCAAAGAATACGCTCAAGATCGGCATCATGGATGAGGAGCGCCGCACCACTGTTAACCTCAAGGAATGCGTGCGTGCAGCACGGGAGCGCGTGGTTTTTATCAACACCGGTTTTCTCGACCGCACCGGTGACGAAATTCATACCTCCATGGAGGCTGGGCCCTTTTTGCCAAAAGGCGATATCAAAATGGCTGACTGGATTGGTGCCTATGAGGATTGGAACGTGGATATTGGTATGGAGACTGGCATGCGCGGAAAATCCCAGATTGGGAAAGGCATGTGGGCCATGCCAGATGAAATGGCCGCCATGATGGTGGCGAAAATTGATCATCCGCGGGCTGGAGCCAACACGGCCTGGGTGCCGTCGCCTACAGCGGCTACGCTACACGCCATCCACTATCATCAGGTAAACGTGGCAGATCGTCAGGAGGCGCTTTCGAGCCGTCAACGAGCGAGCCTGGACGCTATTTTGGACATTCCGCTTCTGGCCGGGCGCAACTTGTCGGATGACGAAATACAGAAAGAACTCGACAACAACTGCCAGGGCATCTTGGGGTATGTCGTGCGCTGGGTGGCGCAGGGTGTGGGGTGCTCCAAGGTGCCTGATATTAACAATGTCGGTTTGATGGAGGATAGGGCCACCCTCCGCATTTCGTCTCAACATCTTGCTAACTGGCTACACCATGGTATCTGCACGCACACACAGGTGAAGGAAACCATGGCACGCATGGCCGTCGTGGTTGATGGCCAGAATGTCGGTGACAGTAACTACGGGAATATGGCCGATAATTATGACACCTCCATCCCTTTTCAAGCGGCTTGTGATCTTGTGTTCAAAGGGCGGGAGCAACCGTCGGGCTATACCGAGCCAATTCTTCACGCGAGGCGCCTGGAAGCGAAAGCCGCGGTGCAGTAATCATATCGAGTAGCGTAATCAGGCGATCGTGGACTGAGCTGTCTACTCGCTCTCGTGTGCACATAGATTAATCGTCAGGCGTGTATTGCGCGATTGTCCTGCTACATCATTCAAGGCCTGGACACCATTTATATTGTCGTGAAAGTGCGTCATGCCTCAAATTCCTCTAGACCCGACTGAACTTGCCGTCGTTTTTTTGGCCATCGGTGCGGGTGCCTTTATCAAGGGACTGACTGGCACAGGATTTCCTTTGGTTGCAGTGCCGATCATGGCTGTTTTTTTGGGCGTCGAGCACGCTGTAATTGTCCTTCAAATTCCGAATTTATTGTCCAACCTCTGGCTCGTCTGGCGCTACCGGGATCAAATGAAAACCACTCCCCATCCCCTAGGCATGTTTTTTCCATCGGGTATCGCCATTTTCCTGGGTGTCTGGTTCCTAAGTGCCGTTGATCGCACCTCGGCGGTGATGTTTTTGGCCGCTATGCTGGGGCTCTTTCTGATCCTATTGGTGATTAAGCCAGATCTCACTTTGAAGGGCTTGGCGCTTAAAATAGTGACGCCCGTTGCGAGCACAATTGGTGGTTTTGCGCAAGGCGCCACTGGCGTTTCCGGACCCGTTTATACGCCGCTCATTTTTTCCATGCGCATGCCCAAAGAGGCTTTTATCTATTACCACGGCATCCTCTATGGGTTTTTTAACGTGGTTCAGATCTCTGCCATGATTTGGTTTGGATTGTTTACGCCGGAGCGGTTCCTCCAAGGCCTTATCTCCCTCATCCCGCTGTTTTTGTTTCAATACGTGGGGATGATGCTGACGGAACGAGTGTCACTCTCGACATTCAATAAAGCAGTTATAGGGATTATGATCCTGATGGAGGCTAAGTTGCTACTGGACGCAATCTCAGGTTAGCATCATAGGCTCGGCCCCCTGCCATCCGCCTAACCGAGCTCCATGCTGCCTGGTTTTTCGCTCGAACATTGGGCCCCACTTTCAACTACTGGCTACCGATGTTGGGGAGGTGTCACTCCCGCGGCAGACCGGAGATTCAATACTAAAGATTAAAGATTTTTTCCGCTGTTTTGCTCATGATTGCGGATTGCTCGCCTCCTGCCCGCGTGCCTATGATGTCTTTCAATTTCGGCACGTCATTGGGCATCGGTTGGTCCGTGCCAAACATCACTTTGTCCGGACCAGCAATATCAATCACCAAATCCAACGCGCCCTTATCATAGACGATTGCGTCATAATAAATTTGCTCCAGATACTCGGACGGTTTTTTGGGTAGATCGAATTTTACCAAGGTTTCCACATTGAAGAAGACATCGAGTCGTCCGTGAATGAAGGGCAGGTAGCCGCCGCCATGAGATGCAATGAGTTTCATGTTGGTATACTTGTCAAGAAACCCGGACGTGGCCATACGAGCAATTGCAAGTGAGGTGTCATACATAAATCCACATCCTGGCATCAATATGCGCTCGAGCCCATAATTTACATCTTTTGCGCCATACGGCGCTGTTGGATGCACCAGTACCGGCATACCTTTATCGTCGATAGCTTTCCAGATGGGATCGAATAGGGGATCAATGAGGTCCTTGTCTCCCATGTGCGCAGTGGCAAATACACCGACGGCACCCTGATCAATGGCCCTGTTAAGCTCCGCCACGGCAGCGTCAGGGTAGTCCCAAGGAAGCGATGCAAACCAGCGAATTCGATCCGGGTAAGCGGTCTGACCTGCGGCCATCTCGTCATTTGCGAGTTTAGCGGTCTCGGCACTGATTTCTGGACCACCCCATTGACAATTAGGCGACGTGAGAGAAACGATGGCAACGTCAATGCCCGACGCATCCATCATTCCTATACGTTTGTCGTAATCAAAGGCCTCGGGCTCAAAAGCACAGGCGGCAGCGCCCATTTCCATCAGATAGTCTCTGCCATCCTCCATCAATTCTGAGGCATAGTTGGGTGCGCCGTGCTTCTTCAACATCTTTAGCCATTCATAACCGAACATGTGGGCGTGGATATCAATTGTAGTCATTTAAAAATCCTTGCCACCGCAACCAACAATAACGTGGAGAGATTGCATGAGGCCCAGAAACAATGAGTTATGAAAGGTCAAGTTATGGATCAGAGGGCGTGTAAGTGAGGGTCATCAACAAAGGTTTCGGGAAAGTCGGGTCCCCACTGATTATTGAGGCCAATTGGAGGTTCCCACCGATCACTTTCATGGTTATTGTTGACCAGATCAGAATCGGTCCAGTGTTCATGGATGCGACCCCATGGATCGCGCCAGTAGTCAAAGACTTGGCTTCCCAGCATGTGACGGCCGACGCCCCACGCATGTTTATAGCCCTTATGTTTCAGCCAATAATGGCCAGCCTGGATATCATCAAAATCCGCGGCTTCAAAAGAGATATGATTAAACTCTGCATTGTCTGCCTGAATACCTAAAAGCACATGATGGTCGACGTATTCCTCTCCGGCATCAATGTGATTAAACGTCATCATGTCTCTCTCTTGATCATCCATGTCGATGATGGAGTCAGTGCGCATTAAACCGAGGTAAGTTTGATACCATTCGTTGAATTTTCCTAGATCAGGGGTCTTTACAACAATGTGCGCGCTTCGCTTTACATGGGACGGTTTGCCCGGCAGCAAGGACAATCTTTGAATTTCAGTCCTATTATATTTATCGCTACCCGTGTTAATTTCGACCTCACGAACCTCAAGATCATTCACTTCTTCCATGCCATGAATGATCTCAATTTTTCGTCCGTCCGGATCAGGCAAGGTTACTCTTTTGCCCCCGCCTGGCTCATCCATTTCATGGATTTCGCTGGCACCGGGTGCCTTGCTGATTATTTCCAGGTCCTCCTCATTCCTCGCCCACCAGGCCATACCAATGTGGCTGGGTTCTCCAAGTTCCGTGACATGAACATGATGGTGATCCCCGTCGGTTGCGCGCATGTAAAGTGCGGATTTGGTTCGATCAATTTTAACCAGACCGAAGTCGGTCAGAAACTCCTCCATCCTGTCCAAATCTGGTGCTGTCAGACGCCCGTAAGCTAGGTCGGTGACTTTAATCATTTTACCCTCCGTTTTATCTCATAATTTGTAGCTAATTTTTGAGTATCGGTTGAGCTACTTTCTTACCTCCGCATCTCCTCATGCGAAGTCGCAAAGATGAGTTCCTCCACTGGTGCCCAATTGATTTTTTATCTTTCTCGCAACCGCACGGTTGCGCCATAATTTTTTAATAAGAATAAAATTAAATGATTGATTGTCATAGTTGATAGTGTATCACCTCCAATGACGTGCGCACAAGACTTATGTCAGAAGCCGATAAGACCGCGCTTCTTGAAACGTGTTTTAGAACTCTTAAAAATTTTTCGATGAAAAGTAAAATTACAAATTTATCGCGAATTGAACGCAAAAAAATAGAAACCCGCAAACGCCTACTTCGAGCTGGTTACAACGCAATGACCATAGCCGGTGTTGAGGGTGTATCGGTTGCAAAATTAACCACCGCGGCTGACATCGG
>CAXFCV010000380.1:0-2797 GCA_964000975.1 uncultured Rhodospirillaceae bacterium
CCACTCCTAGCTACGGACCGGGTTCGTTTTGTGGGCGAGGCGGTCGCCTTTATTGTGGCTGAGACCCATGCACAAGCGCAGGATGCCGCAGAGTTGATTAATGTCGACTACGCGCCCTTGCCGTCAGTTATCCGGACAGCGGATGCCTCATCGCCCGACTCTGCTACTTTGTGGGAGGGTAGCCCAAATAATGAAGCCTTCTTTCACGCTGAAGGAGATGCAGCCAAGGTGGACAAGTTGATTGCTACTGCAAAGCATGTCGTGCGCCACACTCATGTAATCAACCGGGTTACCGCAAATACCATGGAACCGCGTGGCGCCATCGCCGAGTATGATGCAGAGGAAGAACGTTACACCATCCGCTGCACCTTCCAGTCGGCCTTCAGGACCCGTGCCGTTCTGGCACGCCAGATTTTTAAGATACCGCTTACCAATGTGCATGCTGTCGCCGACAATGTGGGCGGCGGATTTGGCATGAAGGGTCACTGTTATGCAGAATACGCCTTTTGCATGTGGGCTGCTGAAATTCTGGGGCGGCCCGTCAAGTGGGTGGGAAATCGGGAAGAGAGCCTGCTCACTGATGACCAAGCACGAGACAATATTTCTGAGGCCGAGCTGGCGTTGGATGGCGCCGGCAAATTTCTCGCTCTCCGAGTTAAAACCACAGCTAATATTGGGGCTTATTTTACCTCAGATCGCGCCACCGGGCCAAATACCAGCAATCTTGGCTCTCTGGCCGGAACCTATACGACTGAAGCAGTGCGGGTTGAAGTACTCGGCGTCATGACCAACACCATGACTACGGGCCACTACCGGGGGGCCGGCCGGCCAGAAGCTGCGTATGTGATCGAAGCGACCATTGATAAGGCGGCCCGGGAACTGGACATTGATCCGGTTGAGCTTCGCCGCATAAACACGATCCCGGCGGAAGCCCTTCCCTATAAAACGGGATTGGTCTTCACGTATGAATCCGGGAATTTTCTCAAAAATTTGGAGGATGGGGCGGCCAATGCGGACGTAACTGGCTTCATGGGGAGGCGGGAGGTATCAGAAAGCACGGGCAAGCTGAGGGGGATCGGTATCACGAACACCATTGAGCGCACTGCCGGGGGTGTGATTGAGACGGCGGAGATCCGCTTTGACTCATCGGGCACTATGACGCTTTTGATGGGAACCAGTGACCATGGCCAGGGACATCAGACAACGTTCAAGCAGGTGGTCTCGGAAAAGCTGGGTTTGGACTCCGCGGCGATCCGTTACAGAGACAGTGACACTGATATCGTGACCGCTGGCTCTGGGACCTTTGGTTCACGCTCTGCCGCTTGCGGTAGCGCAGCCATCATGCTGGCCGTGGAGAAGGTCATCGATAAAGGCCGCACAATCGCGGCCCACATGCTAGAGGTCGCGGAGAGCGATATAACATTTGAGGACGGTCTATTTACCGTTGACGGAACCGATAAGTCGGTTGAACTGGCAGATGTGGCGCGCCTCTCCTTTCAGCCGGCTAAGCTCCCAAATGATGTGGAGCCAGGCCTTTATGAAGTAGGATCTTACGATGGCGGCCTGCCAACTTTTCCCAATGGCTGTCATGTTAGTGAGGTCGAGATTGACCGTTCCACAGGTCAAATCGAGATTGTGAAATACACCGTCGTCGATGACGTGGGCACGGTATTAAACCCGCTTTTGCTAAAAGGCCAAATTCATGGCGGCATCGCTCAGGGTGTGGGACAGGTTCTGATGGAGGACATTAGTGTGGATCCGGCTAGCGGCCAAGTGATTACAGGCTCCTTCATGGACTATGCCATGCCCAGAGCCGATAACTTATGTCACATCGATGTTACCAGTAATGAGTTTCCAACGCCCAATAACCCCCTCGGCGTTAAGGGTGCAGGAGAGGCCGGAACGGTTGGGTCGCTCCCATCGGTAATGAACGCTATCAATGATGCGTTGGCGAGCGCCGGTGCCGGTCATATCGAGATGCCAGCAACTTCTGAGAAAGTGTGGCGAGCGCTGCGGCAGAGGGAGGTGGCTTAGTTACGAGCTCGGCGCCAGATTAGAAAACTCAGGCCTACAACAACGGCGGTGCCTCCTAAGACAGCGATGTGATCTGCCCGGGTTATGAGATGGACAGCTCCCGCCCCGGGATGGGCGCTTGCTGGTAAGGTGCTGATAGCTGTAGTAAATGCGGCGCTTAAACTAAGTATAGAACGAGTCATGTGTTACCTCTTTTGTCTTTGTTCCACGCCGGGAAGACGCTACTTTCTGGGGTCTTTAATCTGCTAAGATGCCCTATTGGTCAAGGTCCTCTTTGGACTTTTTTGACATTGCGGAACCCTCAGATACAGGAACCCTCTAATGACATCCCAACGTCCTATTCTTGCACTCTCCACCGGTGATCCCGGAGGAATCGGACCAGAAATTTGTCTGAAGGCAGCTCTGGATAAGGACGTACAGCGCCTTTGCCGACCAGTTCTAGTGGGAGACCCTATAGCGTTGGAGGCGCATATCAAGGGGGGCGGGCTGCCGGGGATAGTAGACCCTGTAAATTCGCTCGCAGACGTAAATGGCGCGACCAACCATCTTCCCCTGATTGCTCGGGATCACTTTTCCGATGCCCCATTCCAAATGGGTGAAATCACGGCGCA
Organism: uncultured Rhodospirillaceae bacterium; assembly: GCA_964000975.1. Taxonomy (GTDB): domain Bacteria; phylum Pseudomonadota; class Alphaproteobacteria; order Rhodospirillales; family UBA2165; genus TMED167. Next base: position 2,646 of record CAXFCV010000380.1, read on the forward strand.
GAACGGCATCGCATCTGTAGATAGCAGCGTGACTGCTATTCAAATGGCTCTAGAGGGTAATGTGGCTGCCGTAGTTGCTGCACCCAATACCAAATCGTCCATCAATCGGGCGGGCATCGAGTATGACGGCTATTTATCCCTCGTGGCGAGGG
>CAXFCV010000381.1:0-3683 GCA_964000975.1 uncultured Rhodospirillaceae bacterium
CCGAAGCTGCTTGACTACATCGTCACTGCGTTCAACAACGCAAACAACAACTTCGACTTCTTACCCTAGTCCCTAGTCCCCCGATTTCCAGTCTTTTATTGACCTATTTTACATCAGTTTGTGACTGTTGCTAAAAGGCAACGGTCCGTCCCATTCAAGTCCTTATGGATACGAATGGAATCAAAACCAGCAGAGCCATAGATTTGCTGGATATAACTTAATTGACCTATGCCGAACTCCACCGCGATCCATCCCCCCGTTTTCAGAACCGCTCCAGCCTCATCAGCGATCTCTCGGTGCATCTCTAACCCATCGGGCCCGCCATCCAAAGCGGACAAAGGTTCATAATCTCGGACATCTGGGTCAAGGATCTGAATATCAGCCGTAGGGATGTAAGGCGGATTTGCTATTATCAGGTCAAATTTCTCGCCGGGCCGGTAGGTTTGCCACGCCGCGGCGACGATATCGCCGCGCTCGGCCAGACTCAACGTGTCCAAGTTTTGCCGTGCTACGGATACCGCGCCTTCATTGTTATCGATGCCAATGCCCGTCGCTTCCGGCCACTCAGAGAGCAAGGCCGCCAAAAGACACCCGGATCCAGTCCCGATGTCAAGCAATCGCTTGGGTGTTTTGGCTTTACGTGCATGCTCCAAGACCGCACTCACAAGCGTCTCCGAGTCCGGGCGGGGAATCAAGGTTTCTGGTGAAACCTTGAACGGTAGACTCCAGAATTCTTTTTCGCCGATCAGATAGGCCATTGGTTCGCGGTCCGATCGGCGTTTGGTAAATGACCGGCAGCGGGTCAGTTGGGTATCTGATAGTTTTTCATCCTTGCGATTAATTATCTCGGAGCGGGCCAGGCCCAGTGCATAACCTATGATGAGCCGGGCCTCGCTGACAGCCTCGTCAATCCCGGCTTCTTTAAGGTGGTGGGCAATTGACCGGACGGCGTCGCCGATGGTGCCGGCCGGAATCACGTAATTTCGGCTAGCAGGCCAGCCTGCTCGTCCGAGACTAATGCGTTGATAACTTCATCCAGTTCGCCCTCCATCACACGGTCGAGTTTGTAGAGCGTAAGATTGATGCGATGATCCGTTACGCGGCCTTGCGGAAAATTATAGGTGCGTATCCGTTCAGACCGGTCACCGGAACCGACTTGACTCTTGCGGTCCGCGGCCCGATCTCGTTCTCTTTGCAGCCGTTCCTCTTCGTAAAGTTTGGCTCGCAAAAGTTTGAGGGCTTTGGCCCTGTTTTTGTGCTGGGATTTTTCATCCTGGCATTGCACGACGATGTTGGAGGGCAGGTGCGTGATACGGACGGCACTGTCCGTTTTGTTAACGTGTTGGCCGCCTGCCCCTTGGGCCCGATAGGTGTCTATGCGCAGGTCCTTGGCATCAATTTCGATATCCACTTCTTCCGCTTCCGGTAACACCGCAACCGTTGCCGCAGACGTGTGAACTCTGCCCTGGCTCTCAGTCTCCGGGACACGCTGAACGCGATGTACCCCAGATTCAAATTTTAGTTTGGAGAAGACTGATTTACCAGTAACCACCGCCGTCGCCTCTTTATATCCACCCATACCGGTTTCGTTGAGGTCCATGAACTCGAATGTCCAGTTGTGTTGCTCGGCAAACCGCTGGTACATGCGGAACAGGTCTGCTGCGAAAAGAGCAGCCTCATCCCCACCAGTCCCGGCGCGAACTTCCAAAATCGCATTCTTCTCATCCGCCGCGTCTTTGGGTAGGAGCAACAATTGCATCTGGCGTTCGAGGTTCGGGAGCGTTTGTTTCAGATCCCGCAATTCTGCCTCTGCAAGGTCCTTTACATCTCTGTCTGAGCTTGGATCTTCAATAAGAGACGTTAGGTCTTGTCTCTCTGCCTCGGCTGAGCGATATTCCGCGACCGCCTCCACGATATCCGCCAGATCGGCCAGTTCCTTGGAAAGCCGGGCCACTTCCTTACCCTCCAAGTCAGTCCGCGTTGCAAGGATGTTTTGCAACTCTTCGTGCTTGGCAACGACATTATCTAGTTTTTCCGTAAGGTTCACCGCACTACTGATCCTCCTCAGTATCCTGCCGCCGAAAGCGGGCTGGCTCTATTCTGTAGTCATCCCGGAGCCGGTTCAGTATCATTTGCGTCGCCCGATCTGCGTCTCCGCCGGCTTCTCGAAGGACTTCTTGTCTCAGAATTTCGAGACCGTCTGATGGTGTTTCTTTTTCATGGTGCCTCGACAGTGGGCCGGAGAGCGACGCAAAAAGCTTGTCCGTTTCCTCATCGACGATCGCCCATGCTTTTTCAGCCTCTCTCTCACGCGAGTCCCAGCCTGTCCTGGTCACCCGTTCTAAATCATCAAGGGAATAAAGATAGGCGTCTTCCAGTGACTCGATAGCTTGATCAATATCACCGGGAACACCGATATCAATCAGAAATATTGGTTTGCGGCGACGTTGTTTTAGTGCGCTCTTTATCAGGTCGATGGAGAGCGTGAAACGCCGGGAATTCATTGATGTCAGAACAATATCAGATTTAGCGAGTAATGCGGGAAGCATCTCTATATCACTCACATGGCAATTAAGCTGGCGCCCAATGGCCTCAGCCTTGGCGGGAATGGGGTGCACTGCAACAAGTGTTTTGAGCCCGGACGAGAGAAAACTATTGGCCAATAATTCACCCATCTGGCCATCTCCCACCAGAATACCGGTGCAGGTCGTCAGGTCTCCGTGTAAATCCCTTGCGACCTGAACGGCGGCGGCGGGGATTGAGACCGGCCGGCGTCCTATCTCGGTTTCACGGTGAACTCTATCAGCCGCATTGAATGCGGATGTCATAGCAAATTCAATCACCCTACCGGTGAGATTTTTTTTGCGCGCAGAAACAAGTCCGTCTCTTAGATTATGGGCTGGCCTTGGATCACCGATGACCAATCCATCGAGCCGGCAACAGACAGCGAGCAGGTGACGCAAAGCATCACGTCCGCTCAGACCATAGGTTTGTGCCCCCACATGGGAGCGGCTGAGCCCGCTTTGCGCGCTCAATAGTTTGACGATTTCGGCGACAGAGTCGGTTCCTAGCGTTGGCTCCACGTAGATTTCTGTCCGGTCACTATTAGATGTTACCAGCGAATGACCGATGCCGGCATCATTTAAACGGTCCATGAATAGACCCAGCTGGCCATTGCGTATTGTAATCCTGTCGCGGAACAGCATGGTTGAAGACCGGTGGTTTGCTCCCACCACTATCAATACGTCGTCATTTACTGAATTGCTTGCCATCGGTCTCGGAGCATCTCATTTGAATTTTGACAGAAAATCATCGATGAGATCAATCGACACTTCTGTCTGTTCGCCTGAGTCCATATCACGGATGAGGCTCACATTGCGCGATATTTCATCGTCACCTAAGATAATCGCCGCACAGGCATTCGCTGCATTTGCCCTTTTCAGGCGCTTCCCAACGTTTCCAGTATAGCCATGCTCAATCCGAAAACCTTTCCGTCGCAGCTGGTGCGCAATGATTAGAGCATCGGTAGTAGTGTCTTGCCCGGTTGGGATGACCGCGATCGGGCGCTGCAATTCTGGCGGCGTGTTCACCAACATGCTGAGACGCTCTACACCAGCGGCCCAGCCGATACCTGGTGTGGCGGGTCCTCCCATTTCACTCACGAGACCATCATAACGACCGCC
>CAXFCV010000382.1:0-2466 GCA_964000975.1 uncultured Rhodospirillaceae bacterium
CCAGTTAGCGAGCAAGTGGATGGCAGATCCTGGTGCGGAGGTATCATTCTGTCCAGCAAATGCATAGATGCGCCAGCGCGCGTCTGCGCTCGCGGCATGGCCGAGTTGCATCTGTTTAGCATCAGCGACACGGACGACGGGCGCGGAATGGAAGCGGCGACCGATTTCCTGGCCGATCGCAAGAGCCTGATAAGCCGACGCTGACGTCAGAGCGGATTGATCATATTTAACTGCCAGGCCCCCGGTGAATTCGAGGTTCTCTTTGAATTGTCGCACGAAGCGAGGTTCAACACTGCCGTCGACCTCGGATGGTTCCGGTGGTGCGGACATTATGCGCGCCCACGCATGGTCAGTTTCGATCAGGCGTTTGGCCTCAGTCCATCTCTCGACGGAGTAGCTGTGAAGCAGGGATGCTCCGGCGCGTTCCTGAAGAACATGCACTAATTTCCAGCCAAGGTTGAAGGTGTCCTGCATGGAGACGTTCATCCCCTGTCCAGCTTTGGGACTGTGGGTGTGACAGGCATCTCCTGCCGTAAAAACACGGGGTGCGCGCGTGCCGGTCTCATGGGCGGGGACATCATCAAATTGATCAGATAGGCGATGCCCAATCTCGTAAATTGACCACCAGGGGACCTGTTTCACCTCGATAGTATAGGGATGCATGATTCGGTTGGCGCTCGCAATTAAATCGTCAATAGTGAACTTGCGACTGTCTGCCCGTTCGTCAGGGTTAAGCTTGTCCAACTCTACATACATGCGGAATAGATATCCGCCCTCGCGCGGCAGAATGAGGATGTTGCCCTCTTTAGCGGAAGCAATCAGACATTTTTGCCTTACGTCCGGAAAATCCGTATTGGCCAAAATATCCATTACTCCCCAGGCCTGGTGGGCCGCGTCGCCTTTAAGTTCGCCTCCAATGGCGGCCCTGACCGTGGAGCGCGCGCCGTCTGCACCAACGACGTATTTTGCCCGGACTTCAGCCGTTTCACCCGAATTCACGCCCGTATTCTTGATCGTCACCGCAACGGGATGACTAGTTGTACCAGCACCAATCTCGAGGCCCTGCACCGCCCAACCATAGTCTGGCATCAATCGTGTTGGCGCATTTCGCATGACGTCCAAGAACAATTCATGGACCCGTGCCTGGTTCATCAAGATGTGGGGCATTTCAGATGAGTCATCGGCGACATCCTGGACGCGGCCAAAGCGCTTTATGTTTTCTGGCTGCATGGGGTCGGGCATCCAAAAACTTGTTTGATTAACCCAATAGCTCTCGCGTTTGACTTTGTCGGCGAAGCCGAAGGCCTGAAACATCTCCATCGTCCGTGTATTGATGCCGTCCGCTTTGCCTTTTTCAAGCGGGCCTGGTATCGGATCCACAATCATGGTGGTGATTTCCGGGAAGTGCGACAGTTGCGCGGCCAGGCAAAGCCCGGCAGGGCCCGTTCCTGCGATCAAAACGTCGACCTCTTCGGGTATTGGCGCGAACTCACCGCGGTCACGGCACAGGGCCGCAGCGTTTTTGATGTCAGGGTCGCCGCCTCGGAACCCGTCACCGTAATACTGCATTACTGCTTTTTCCTTTTGACCATCTAACTTTAAGCATTCAAAATATTTAATATGTATACTTATTATCAGAGTCAATAAATGATAAGCATACATATTAAATTGCGACTTTTGATATTTGTGCTTAGGAATGGGTGGGTCTACGAGACGGAGAGGCGGAAGTATGAACGTACGCGGAATGGCTGGACATTTGATTCGGCGGTTAAATCAACATTCAACCCATGTCTTTGCCATGGGCGCACAGCAAGCCGGATTTGATTTAACACCGGTGCAGTTTGCTGCCATGGATAGCATCGCTTCCAATCCAGGTATTGATCAAGCTGGTGTCGCCGCCCGTATCGCTTACGACCGGGCGACCATTGGCGGAGTTATCGACCGGCTCGAGCAAAAAGGCTACGTATTACGAAAAGTGTCCCCACGCGACCGCCGTCGCCGGGCGGTTTGGCTGACGGATAAAGGTGCGACCGTTCTGCGTGACATCCTGCCGGTGGTTACGGATTTACAGGGGGGCATATTACCGGGGCTCGATCAAGCGGAACGTACCCGGTTTTTAGAACTAGCAGAAAAGGCTCTCGGTGGATTTGCGACAGGAGTGTAAATAAGCGGTCCATAAAGGCCCGGTGCTATTGTTCTTATTCTGATACCTGGTGCAGCCGCAGTCTCACGCTAGTTGGCAAATTTTTGGCTCAGTTAGGGAGACTTCTGCCGCTTATTTGTGATATGTCTGGTAAATCTGGTCACGCCCCTTGGGCGCCGTTCTGAAAGTGAACACGTCCTTATGTCACGTCGCTCAATTTTACAAAATATTCTGCATGTTTTTTCCGGGCAAGCCTTGGCAATGCTCTGTGGCTTGGTGACGCACGCCTACCTTGCCCGTGTTTTAGGACCTGGAAACTACGG
>CAXFCV010000383.1:0-2517 GCA_964000975.1 uncultured Rhodospirillaceae bacterium
CGCCGTGAAATCGGCAACATTTCGGCCAAAGTCCTGACCCAGGCACTTCGCGAATTAGAGAGCTACGGATTGGTGGCTCGGGCCATATATCCGGTTATTCCGCCCAGGGTGGAATATAGTCTTACTGAATTAGGCGAAACGCTGGTGGTCGCGCTTAACGCCCTTAGAGATTGGGCTATGGACAATAACGCTCGGGTGGAAGAAGCAATTGAACTTTTCAAGGGGCGAGAAAAGGCGGAAAAGGACGGTCTCGTGTGAAAACGAGGGACCTAATTGAGACCAAAGTAATAGACTGCACAAACCAACACCAAAAACCCTAGGGACGACGGACATATGACAGAAACGTTAGACGAAATAGGTTTGGCCATTGTGGGCTGCGGCACCATCGGCCGAATTCGGGCAAAATTTGCGCGTGAGTATCCCGGCGTCAAATGGCTTGGGCTCTGCGATATTAATGATGATCTAGGCAAGCAATTGGCGGAAGACACCAAAGCCGATTTCTACACCAATGATTTCAACGAACTCATCAAAAGGCCGGAAGTCAACGCGGTGATGATCATCACTGATGAAAATAAACATACGGAACCCACGCTCCTGTCGGTAGAACAGGGTCATAAACTGTTCATCGAGAAACCGCTTGCCACGGAGGCCCGGGAGTCTGCGCAGATCCTTAAAGCAATTACGGACGCGGGCCTAGATGCCTGTGTCGGGTACACGCAACGTTTCCGGCGGCGCTTTCTAACTGTGAAAGAACGGCTACAAACTGGCCAAATCGGTGATGTTCACACCGTAACCACACGAGCCTTCATGAACCGTATGGTTCCAATCGCTACCATCAACAAGACAAATGCCCGGCATAATTTAACACCCATGGTGGTCTCTGGCACCCATTCGCTGGACATGTCCATGTGGCTACTAGAAGGAAAAAAACCTGTTTCCATTTTTGCACGTTCAGTCGACAAAGTGTTAAACGAATGGGGTACTAAGGACTCCACTTTTGGCATTTTTACCTTTGAGGATGGCACGCTTTTCTCAATGAACATATGCTGGGCCCTGCCAGAAATCTGGCCCGGATCAGTCTATGGTCTGGAAATTGGTATCGTCGGCACTGATGGTGTGATTGATATCGAAGATACTCATAGGGATACTGTCCTCGCCACCACCCAAGAGATTGGCGGTGGCTATGTCTCCGGCGGGTATAAAGCACCGCCCCGACATGTGGATTTCATGACTTCTTACCCGCCAGGTGATCTCTGGAATGACCAACTCCATGGCCCCATGCGCGAAGAGACACTTGGCTGGTTTTCCCGCATCATGATGGGCGTCCCAACGCCGCATGCCTCAGCAGCAGAAGGCCATGCCAATCTCATTCACACGATGGCCATGGACCGTTCGGCCAAACTCGGCAAGGAGATCTCACTGCCCATTGATCCGGAAGAGTTTTATGAGGATTAGGGAATACCAACTGCGCAAAGTGGCGGCACAGATATTGACGCACGAGTAATAGGTGGAAGGTTGTAAAGGGAGAATAATCAGATCCCTCTATAGCTGCGTTTTAACTGGAGCCTCACTCTGCAAAAGAGGACCTGTCTACCTTATCATTGATCTTGGACTCAGAGGGGCGCAACGCCGACTTCGTCTGCCAAGACATTCAATGCTGTCACCAGGGCCATCGGCAGGGGGATGCCATTAGCCTTATAGCCCGCACGTTTTTTTCGTGATGTATCCCCTGGAAGCAGCACTTGGTCAAAGCCCGGCAAAGTGGGAGACGCTTTTATCGCCCGGATCACGTTATCAACCTGTCGCTTAAAGCCGATGACATCACCAAAGGCCGCCAGGTCAATAGCCACGATGAACTGACCAGTGTTGGTGACTGTTTTAAAATCTGCGTTGAAATCCACAACATCTTCACCACAAGCCGCACCATTTAGCGTGCCGGCCAACAAACCAAACAGAAGCGACAAGCCGTAGCCTTTAGGACCGCCGATGGGCAGCAGGAAACCCTCCTCCGCTCGTGTAGGATCGGTGAGCGGCTGGCCTTGTTTGTTGATCATCCAGCCCTCGGGCATGTCCTCTCCCCGCTGCGCCGCAGTCTTTACTTTTCCGTAGGCCGCCACAGTAGTCGCCATATCGAGAACAATTGGTGGCTCCTCCAAACCGGGCACCGCCGCTGCAATAGGATTGGTCGACAACAGCATTTCCGTGCCACCCCATGGGGGCAGATGATTGGCATTTCCTACCGCAACGTAGAGACCGATCATATCATGCGCCAAGGGCATTTTAGCGTAGAGATTTGCAGGGCCGGCGTGGTTGGAATGATGGCAACCAACCCAAGCAACCCCACTCTCCTTGGCTTTTTCAATCGCCTTTTCGGCACAGAATTTCATCACGAGATGGCCCTGGGCGTTGTCACCGTTTACCAACGCCATACCGCTTTTCTCTGTCTCAACCCGAATATCAGGCGTGAGATTCAAGCCGCCTTCGCGGATACGCCGCACATACCCCGGTAAGCGAAAA
>CAXFCV010000384.1:0-3601 GCA_964000975.1 uncultured Rhodospirillaceae bacterium
CCGACTTGATCGCCGGCGCCAAAGCGCCACTAGTCTATGTCGGGGGCGGCGCGCTGCATGCCGGAGCGGAAGTTGCCGAACTTGCTGAACGGCTGGGGGCGCCGATTGCGTCATTCCGGTCAGGTCGAGGAGTTGTCAGTGACGATCATCCTTTGGCTGTCATGCTGCCGGTGGCTGCGGAACTCTGGGAGGAAACAGACCTAGTAATCGGAATTGGCTCACGACTCGAAGGACCTTACATGCGTTGGAACCAGATGCAGTGGATGGAGCGTCCCGCCGATCCTAAACTTGTTCGTATCGATATCGATCCACAGGAAATGAACTATTGGGCGCCGGATGCAGCCCTGGTTGGAGACTCCAAGCCGACAACAAAAGCGTTGACGGCGGCGCTAGCGGCAAGGGGTGTCAATTTTGAGGACAGGAGCGCAAAAATTGCCGCTGCCAAAGCGAAGGTGCGTGAAGAAATTATCGCCGTGCAGCCCCAGATGGACATTCTGGATACCGTTCGCGATATTTTGCCAGCGGATGGTTTTGTGACGGGCGAGATGACCCAGGTGGGATTTACGTCTCAGGTGGGCTTTCCGGTATATGCGCCTCGGACCTACGTGACCTGCGGCCACCAGGATGGTCTGGGGTATGGCTTCCTGGCAGCCCTCGGTGTTAAGGTCGCGAACCCCAACAAAATGGTGATTTGTCTGACGGGTGATGGAGGTTTTCAGTTCGGCCTGCAAGACCTAGCAACGGCCAAACAATTTAGCATAAATTTAATCACGATTGTGTTCAACAATTCAGCCTATGGCAACGTCCGCCGGGATCAGGAAACCCGATACGGTGGTAGGGTCATAGGGGCCGATTTGGAGAACCCGGATTTCCCGGCTTTGGCCAAAGCATACGGAGTAGGGGCCTACCAAGTGACGGATGTGGCGGGCTTGAGAACGAGTCTGGTGGAAGCAGCGGGGAAAAGCGAACCGGCAGTTATTGATTTCGTTCTAGAAAAGGGTAGCGAGGGTTCCCCCTGGCCTTTCATTATTCGCGATGCTTGGGCAAATGCCTAAACATGCGCTAAAAATCATAACATCGATTTAGGAACTGAATACACTCGAATTGGGTATATGTGAGCAGAGAGCTGAGCTGGACGTCATATGTTGAATTCTTTTAAAATTCTCTCCCCAGACGGAGCCATTGACCCGACGGGAACCTGGTCGCTGGGCACGCGGGCCGGCGATTTTGTTTTTGTTGCTGGCATGCGCGGGATCGATCCTCAGAGCAATGAGTTGGTCGAAGGGGATGCCGCCCGTATTCGGCAAGCATTTGAGAATATGGAATTTATCGCACAATCCGAGGGGGCCTCGCTCACTGATGCAGTTCGACTGACTGTCTTTGTAACGGATATGGAGCGCTATCGGCCAATTGTGAATGCCGTACAGGAAGAACTTTGGTCTGGCGGCCCTTATCCGCCCCGGACGATCCTCGAGGTCTCGAAGCTCAACCAGGACGATATCTTTGAGGTGGAGGGCACGTTTTACGCCCCCCTGTCCAGCAGCCACGTCAAAACCTGAGCCTCGCAGCTATCTCATGTGCAGCTTCAATGGGCACGGCGAGGATGGGACGGGTCACACTTTTATGACACCGACATCGCGCCTACGGTGCATCCCACAGCGTAAATTGGTATCGGAGCATAGAACCAAACGTCGCCTGGATTGCCCTCACACGCGGCAGCAATGGCGATGAAGGTGCGAATTTCAAATGCGCCTTGACCGCCCTCGGCGTAGCACTCTTCGTCGCTGTACGCGAGCATGGCATCCTTGTCGTTGGCGGCCCATTTTTCGAGAAAGGACTGATCCCAGGGTTCATTGATCTTGCCTGAGTCCGGTGTAGCGGGCCAATGGGAAACACCCCCTGTGCCAACCAGAGCAATTTTTTCTGGTGCCGCATCAATGGCACGGCGGAGCGCTTTACCAAACGCCCACGTCCGGTGCAGGGGCGTAAGGGGCGGGCCCTGGCAGTTAATGTTTACGGGAATAATGTCCATGTCGTTATCTGGTGTCAGAAAGTGGAGCGGCACCATGATGCCATGGTCGAATTTCCATTCCTGAGCATAAGACACGTCCACGTCTTGCATGATGTCTTTAATGAGGCGGTGGGAGAGATCCGGATTGCCAGGAATAGTGCGCCGTTTGATGCCCAGCCACGTTTCGTCCTCGATAGGGCCCTGGTAGTCGTCCGCCATACCGATGCAATATGCCGGCATATTATCCATGAAAAAATTTGCAAAATGCTCCGCTGCGACAACCACGAGGGTTTCCGCTCCCGACTCTTTAATAGCATCACGCATCCGATCAAAGCTGGCGTGAAGGCCGTCTTTCAAGTCCGGTTCCGCCCGGTCCGCGCGACCGGTAATGCCGGGTGCGTGAGAACATACGCCTGCAAAAACCAAACTCATACGGCGCCTCCTCCAGTTCTTAGATAGAGGCCAGCGCGAACCTGGCCATGTTCTTCCAAACCGTTTTTCATGGCCTGAATATACTCATCCCACTCATATTCCATGAGCGCTGCATAGTGCATCAAGAGTTGCCCATTCACTCCCATCACATATAAAAGTCCGATGTCCGGCTTTCGGATGGCGTGCTTTTCCTCGTCCGTCAGGGTGTATTCTTTCAGAACAACGTCCATGTCCGTCTGAAACTGCACCACCACGTTCGGATCGCGATTTAATTTGTAGATTAACTTCTGGACATAATACAAGCTCATGGGCGTTTTCCTAAGGTCGGCACCGTGTGGGTGTCGAAAGCGATGCAAATATTTTTGGTTTCCATGTAAAAATCGAAACTGTAGTCGCCGCCGTCGCGGCCAATTCCGCTGGCCTTCATTCCACCGAATGGGGCCGGAAGATGGCGGTTGTTCTCTGAGTTGACCCAGATCATGCCAGCTTCCAGCCCGTGAGCCATTCGCAGGCCTCGGCCTGCATCACGGGTCCATACATAGCCAGTGAGCCCATAGCCAATGTCGTTGGCAATGGCCAAGGCCTCTGCCTCGTCTTTAAAAGTCATGGCGGTAAGGACGGGCCCAAAAATTTCCTCCTGGGCAATACGCATTTTATTGTCAGCTTGGGTAAACAAAGTGGGTTCGATAAAGTAACCGTCTCTATCGAGGGCGTGGCCGCCAACCTTGATCTCAGCGCCATCCTCCGTCGCAAGGCTAAAATAACTTCTGACCTTATCAAAGTGACGCTGGTGGATCAGCGGGCCAACCTCCGTGGTCGGATCCAAAGGGTGGCCGACCTGAATGTTTCGAACTCGTTCAGCCACGCGCTCTATGAACTCCTCGTGGATGCCCTCCTGAACCAGCAAGCGGCTCGACGACGTGCAACGCTCCCCATTTAGGCTATAAATCATAAAGACAACGGCATCGAGGGCCCGCTCCAAGTCGGCGTCCTCAAATACGATAACAGGGTTCTTGCCGCCCAACTCAAAGTGGACCCTCTTCAATGTGTCGGCACCCTGTTTCATAATGGCGCTGCCAGTGGCGCTCTCTCCCACAAAGGAGGCCGCCTTAATGTCGGGATGTTCCGTGAGGGCTTTGCCGGCGTACTCGCCTAGCC
>CAXFCV010000385.1:0-2857 GCA_964000975.1 uncultured Rhodospirillaceae bacterium
CCGGCTTATTCGGCCCGGTCATGCGATCGCGGGGGGCTGATGGCCAGCACGGCGCGGTTGCCTGGCTTAACGTTTTGTCGGCCTACGCAATGGTGAATAACCCAGAGCTTGGGACCTATTCTGCCTCTCAAGCGGCGGCGCTATCATTGTCACAATGTCTTCGGGCCGAAATGACCCATGGCGGCGTCCGAGTGGTAAATGCCTTTTTGGGACCGATTGAGGACGAGTGGCATCAACTGGCTTTACCACCCAAATTGGATCCAATCGTGACGGCAGATCGAATTATCAAGGGACTAGAACGTGGGCAGGAAGACATCCCCATTGGTGCCGTAGCGGAAGAAATTATTGAACGCCTCTCAGAAAATCCTAAAGAAATTGAACGAGCCATCAGGCTCTAAACGGGCTAGGAGTGAGGATAAAATGAGTAAACGCAAATCCAATGGCTTGTTGAATAACTTGCTTGGTGCAATCACTGGCGGTGGAGTGCGTGTTATAGACCTAACAATGACCTTGGACCAAAAGGTTCCAACGATTGTGCTACCCCCAGAACTGGGGCAATCCTGGCCCTTCCGACTGGAAGAAATATCTCGGTATGATCATCGGGGACCTAATACCTACTGGAACAATATGTCCTGTGGAGAACATACGGGAACGCATTTTGACGCGCCGATTCATTGGATTTCAGGTAAGGACCTGCCCGATAACGCCACGGATACCATTCCGCCGGAGATGTTCTTGGCCCACGCCTGTGTTGTGGATTGTACCTTGGAGGCAGAAAAGGATCCCGACTATCTTCTTACAATCCAGAAAATAGAGGAATGGGAAGCAGAAAACGGCAAAATTCCTCCCCGCTCCTGGCTCGTAATGCGAACTGACTGGTCAATGAAATTTGATCCTGTTGAATATCTGAACCTGGATGACACCGGGGCGCACACGCCAGGGCCGCATATGGACCTTGTGCCCTGGCTTATTGAAGAGCGAGACGTAGTGGGTTTCGGCTGTGAGGCTGTTGGCACGGATGCTGGCCAGGCCCAGCATTTCAATATTCCATTTCCGTGTCACCATCTAATGCATGGGCATGGTCGATTTGGTCTTCCGGCGCTTACCAACCTTGATAAGTTGCCTCCACAAGGTTCACTTTTTATTACCCCGCCACTCAAAATTCGTCAGGGATCTGGCAGCCCCGTGCGTGTTTTAGCGTTGGTAGAAGAGTAAATACTGATGACCGCGAGGGAAGGCGCCTACACGCCGCCGCCCGAGGTCTACCGGGCGGGATCTGCGACGTATGGCAGACTGTTTCGGGAGTCTGCATCCCTTAATTCGGAGCGGACGGCTCTGATTGAAGGCGCTCGCTCTCGAAGCTACGCAGAGTTGAATGAGCGCAGTGACCGTATGGCGCGCGTTCTGCTGGACAGGGGGCTTGACCGGGGGGATCGTGTCGGTCTGCTGACCCGTAATTGCATTGAGTTTGTGGAAGTGGAACTCGCGGCCGCAAAAATAGGTGTCATCTCTGTCAACCTAAATTGGCGTCAAACGCCGGCCGAGTTTGCCCATTGTGTCTGCCTGACAGCGCCGTCCTTTATTGTCAGTGGCGAGGAGTTTGTGGCCCCGCTTAAAGATGCTGGCTGGGAGACTGACCTAGTGATCGGTCGGGGTTACGACGCAGCACTTGATGCCGTTGATCCTGCAGACTTGCCGACCGTTTATGTTGAAGGCGAGGATGGTCTCTGTATTTTGTTTACCAGCGGTACCACCGGTATGCCCAAAGGGGCGCTAATCAGTCATCGGGCCATGGTCGCCCGAGCCCTGATTTTTGCAACGGAGACAGGTGCGCCGAAGGATGATACCTTTATTGCTTGGTCACCCCTATTCCATATGGGATCCAACGATTTCACATTGGCAACACTTTTGCGTGGGGGCCAAATTGTGATCATCGATGGCTATGACGCTGACAAGATGATTGATGCGATCGAGGAATATGCCGTGCATTATGTGACCGTGGTTCCGGGAATGATCGAAGATTTTATCACGCGTCTCAAAGTTCGGGACGCGAAACCAAAGCCCATTGGCCTAATTGGTGCCATGGCGGATCTGGTACCTCGGCCGCTACTTAAAGAAATTACGACACTTTTAAATGCACCTTATTTCAATACTTTTGGATCAACGGAAACAGGTAACCCGCCGGCGTCAGCGAGCCTTATCCCCGTTGGCGAAGCACCAGAGAGTTTGTCGAAAAAACAAAACGATTTTTGTGAAATACGTCTCGTCGATGCGGATGGCAATGATGTGGTTGATGGCGAGCCCGGGGAATTGGCTATCCGCGGCCCTAGCGTTTTTTCTGGTTATTGGGGCAATGATGCGGCTAATCAAGAGGCCTTTCGGGGCGGCTGGTTCCACATGGGGGACGTCTTTCGTCGCAATGAAGATGGATCATTAGACTTTGTGGACCGTGTAAAATACATGATTAAGTCAGGTGGGGAGAACATTTACCCCGCGGAGATTGAGCAACATATTATGGGAGATGAGCGTATCCTCGACGTGGCCGTGGTTAGAAAATCGCACGAGAAATGGGGTGAGGTGCCCGTTGTATTTGCCGCTCGAAGTGATCATGCCCTAACGCCAGAAGACGTGATTGGTATGTGTCGAGGCCGTATTGCAAATTACAAACTGCCCAAAGAGGTTCATTTTATCGAGATGGATGACCTGCCGCGCAGCACGTCCGGTAAAATTCAACGCCATATCCTTGAAGAGCGTCTAAGATAGGACGGACCGTCTGACATCTTCATGTAGTGTACCAAAATAAGATGTTTACTGTTAACGGCGCGCGTGACCGTAAAATATAAAGTTCGTTTAACCG
>CAXFCV010000386.1:0-2123 GCA_964000975.1 uncultured Rhodospirillaceae bacterium
CCTGCCACTTCGACGCAGTTCGAACTGGGCCATCATTTACGTAAAAATCGAGGCAATCGGTGTTCCAATCCAGACCAAGAAAGTCGATCATTTCTCGGCTCTTACCCTCTTGATCGTGAACCAAGTCTTCATAATTTATATCCAGGACGGGTAGCGGCAATACGCGAGACCAATGCGTCATGACATCCACATAGGTCTTGTAATAGACACCTATATGCCCAAGGTCGCAGCTCCAAGCGTGGGAATGGACAAAGTTTTGGAAATAGCATGACAGGGCGGTGTCCCGCGGATCCCTTTTGCAGTGGATCACTCGAGCGCCGGGATAGAGCAGCGCAATCAAACCTAGGTATAAAAAATTAATGGGCAGCTTATCCACCACGCGCGACTCTCCGGCTCCCAACCTATTAAGTGAGTGCTTATCTTTTTGAGCAAGCGACGCTATCTCTTCAAAGCCGAGGTCTTTTACACCCTCTGCAAACCGTAAAACGCCGCCCTGGTCTTTCCCCAAATCTTGAGCCATTGCCGCGATATTGAGCCGCTCGCCGGCCCCATAAACATCTGGATGGCTTGCCAGTATCTTCTCGACCAATGACGTGCCTGAACGGGGCATGCCAACTACAAAGACTGGTTTTTCCGTTGCGTCGCCCCACCCCAAGCGCGTGTCAAAAAAAGATTGCTGGAACACTGCAGCAATCTGCCCAGCAATTTTGGCGTGTTCCCTTGGATTGAAACCCTGATTGTTGCTCTCAAGAAGCGCACGCCGGCAGGCATTACCCCTGGCAAAGAAAGTAATAGCCGGTGCCGGCAGATTCTGCTGGTCCGCCTGCATGCCCAGCGCAAAATTCAGTTTGCCCTTATTCTCGAGAGAGAGATCGGGAGACTGAGCTAGTTCCGCAATGAGTCTAAGCTGCTCAGGTGAAAGTCTCACTTTGCCCGATGTTGCTAGTGCATATTGAGAATCCACGTGATGGGGGTCTAGCTCGACCGCCCGATGAAAGCTTGCCAGAGCCTCATTCATTAAACCTTTTTCCGACTGGCAAACGCCAAGATTATAGTGCACCTCCACCGCATCCGGATTAATTCGCAGAGCGTCTTGGAATAATGCAATAGCATCGTCAAATCGGGATTTAGCGGAATAAAGGGTGGCAAGATTGGTGATCGTCTGGCCGTTGAGGGGGTCCCCCTGATATGCCCGTTCAAAATTCCCGATGGCATTGTCGAAATCACCGCGTATTGACTCAATGAGACCCATTGTATGCAGCGCCTTTGGCAGGCCGGGTTGCAGAGCGAGAGCTCTCCGGCATGCCGCCTCCGCTTGTTTATGCTGCGTTTTAGCTACAAGCAATGTTGCCTGATTACACAACAATTGAGGATTATGAGGCGCAAGCGTGAGTGAACACTCCATTGCTCTTAAGGCCTCGTCGATCTCTCCCAACCCGGCTAAGGCCTGTCCCAAATTGCTCCATGCCTCTCCGTCGGCCTCATCTAATTTAACTGCAGAGCTCGCAGCGGCGCGCGCATCCTCCCAGTTAGATAAGTGGTTATGAATGGCAGAAAGATTGGTGTAAAAGACCTTTTGGTTGCGATCCTTTTTAATCGCCTTATTAATGAGTTTAATAGCCCGCGATTGACGGCCAAGCTGATGGGCAACAAGGCCCGCAAGATGCAGAGCATCCGGATGATCAGGCGCTGCCTTAAGCGCCCGCTTGTAATATTTTTCCGCTTGAGGAAGTTCCCCTTTTTGGTGATGGTCCATCGCTCGGGCCAGTAAATCCTGAACGGGAATTTTGCACGTCCGGCCCGCTGATTGAAGGTTCATCGGAACGTGCTCCTGTCCAAATTGCCGGTGAATATTTCACTGACATCTTCAGCTAAATTGTCTGCGTTCTTGGTGCCCAGATTTTCTATATCAAAAGTGACAAATTCTTGGCACTCGGCTGTGAATTCCTCCTCCCGTCCCTTGCGCCTAAGATTGGATGCCAGGGACATGCGAAACACGCCATTTTCTGTCTCAAGAACCGAGGCAAAAACAATCAATTTGAGAGCCGCCACCACCTGAACTGCCTGAGAGTCCAGTACGCCAGGACGGTGCCGCACGGGTATACAGGCCGGATCTTTTGATA
>CAXFCV010000387.1:0-3696 GCA_964000975.1 uncultured Rhodospirillaceae bacterium
ATTAATCCAAATCTGGTCAATCGGGTTCTGTGTCACGCCTACGAGGGTTCCACCACTCTCTTGGATCGCTGTAATGAGACGTTTAACGCCGTCAGGGGTATGAAGCCACGGATCATATCCAATAGCATCACTCTCATCCGTATTGTTCGCTATCCATCGCCACGGCGAATTTTTTGCCCGAGGCACGATCTCGAAATGGGTCTCATCTATTTGATCGGCCGCCTGTAAATTGTACCGACCGTCCACGAAAACAGCGGCCGTGTTACGCAGTATTACAGCCATGCCGGCCGATCCTGTAAAACCTGTCAGCCAGGCCAAACGCTGGGCGCGTTTTGGGATATATTCTCCCTGATGTTCATCGGCTAGGGGCACGATAAATCCGCTGAGGCCCTGACGCGTCAGTTCGGCCCGCAATTCTGCCAGCCGGGTGCCGCTCGGGCACGGGGTTTCCAGACCTGTTGAATACCCTTTTTTTGATTTGTTGAGTCGATTGCGTAAGACCTGGATAAGGTCTGGAGGTGGATCGGCTGATACCATCGTCATCCAAGCATCGGGGTCATCAATCCCGCCATCTGCGCCCGGAGCGGCCAAGACTCCTGCAATCACTCCGCTCAAGCCATCGGCGGTGATATGTGCGGTTGAGCGCGCCAATTGTGCTCTCAGATCTCTATCCAAGCGATCAGACATATGCAATTATTTGTGCTGAGCCATAAGAACCTCAAGTTCAGGGCGGATGGTAGCGATAACGGACGCCCAGTCTCCGGGCGCTTGTTGGCGGAATAGACGAGAGCCAGGATACCAGGGAGTATCGCTGCGGTCGAGAAACCAGCGCCAGTCCGGGGTATAGGGCAACATAATCCAGGTCGGGATGTCCATGGCACCCGCAAGATGCACGATGTAAGTATCAATGGAGAGGATCAAGTCCATTTGTTCGATAATGGCGGCAGTGTGATCAAAACCTCCAAGATCATTTGCCAGGCTGTGTACGTTCTCGCTCTCGGTATACGCGTCAAGCTCCCGGGCGTCCTCGCCAAACTGAAGGCCATAAAAAGCAATATCTTTCATGTTAAAGAGGTTGGCAATTTCGGCTATTGGGCAGACTTTCCGCCGGTATGAAGCCCCATGATCGCTTGCCCAGACGATACCAACTTTGAGCCTCGTCCGCGCCAGCGGTGGGACTTCGACATGGTCTGAGAGCGGATTTACCAGATATGGCGTGGCGGCTGGTATGGTCTCGAGCGTAGTTCCGAGCCTACCGGGGAGGCTCATAAGAGGGATAAAATAGTCGACCTCCGGCGGGTCATCGCCGAAATCTGCTATTGCATCCAGGCAGTCCCAATCCGTGAAGAGGGGGATTAATTTGTTGGGGCAATCGAACACAAGTCTCGCCGGTGGTGCATCCATGTTCTTGATCAACGGCAAATAGCGGCAAAACTGAAGGATATCTCCAAATCCTTGCTCCCAATGAACTAGCAGAGTTTTTTCGGCCAATGATCCGCCATCCCAAATGGGGGAATCATATTGACGTTGAGGCCAAAAATTTGGCCGCCGGACGCGCCATTCAAATTCGGGCCATGCTCGTTCCAGTTTCGCCTGCGTCAAAAGAATGAGGCTCTTGCCATAATGTGCCTGAGCAAATTCGGGGGCATTGCTGATTGATTCCTCAGATGCGACCAGTGCAGCATTCCAATTCTGCGCTTTGACATGGGCATTGCTCTGAGCATTAAGAATTTCTGGATGTCCAGGCCATTTTTCGAGCGCTTCCGCGCAAACAGTCAAAGAGTGGTTGATTTGATCTCCCTCCGCCAGCGCGGCGGCAAGATTGCAGTAGGCACCGATATGTTCCGGGTTCAGATTGATCGCGGTTCTGTAGGCGATGGCGGCCTCTTCGAACTGTCCCAGGTGCTGGTGGGTAGTGCCAAGATTGTTGAAAGCGGCCGAATTGCTGGGGTCCAACTCAGTCACGCGCAGGCCTAAGGCCAGGCTTTCTCCCAGATCACCCGTGTCTTGACATAAGAGGGCCAGATTAAACAGTGTGTCAGGGGCTTCCGGGTCATGGGCCAGGGCTTCCTTATAGGCCTGTCGAGCGTCCTCCAGCCGGCCAAGTGCTTTCAATATTATACCGTGGTGGGTGTGATACAGCGTATTTGATCCATCAATGGACAGGGCATTTTTGATTGTGGCAAGCGCGGCTCCACGATCCCCTTTTTTCAATTGAACCATTGCCAGAACGTCGACTGCGGTTGCGTCAAATGGATTTTTTTGCCGTGCCTGCGAACATAATTGTTCTGCCAAGGGCAGATTCCCTAGCTGCAGAGCGGCGATCGCTGCCTCCATTCCCTTTTCTATTCCCATCAGACATAGAAAACCTCATCGCCCGGATGCGTTCAAGCCCCAGGGTTATAGAGATTATCTAACGCGATGCTTATTTGTTAGTATGATCCGGTAAAAACGGAAAAATTGATTCGCACTAGTATCGACGACTTCAATCTGTCTCGCAAACTGGCATAAGATTGGAGGATTGTAAGTTACGGAAAAAACGCACCTGACTTTGAAGCGCCTTCTTTAGGACCCTTAGGCGCTAGACCTCGCCGCTAATTTTTCGGGGTTGGGGAATCCGATTTAGGTCTCCTTTGAGCCATGCAATTTTCGAAAAAGCGCTGACGTTGTTTGCGAGCATCATATCGGGCAAATGAGGACTCGAGAGCGTCGCCTGTGGAGCGCACGTAGGACTGGTCCAAGAGCAGTTCCCGGCGCATCAAATCTGAGGCCTTTGCCTGGCAGCTTGCCACGCCTGCTCCCAAAGTATCCGCGGTGCGGTTGGCTTTTTGATATTTTTTTGCAGGTGAACACGCTGCCAACCCAGTGCCCAGGAAAAGTATTAGGGCTGTTGTGCCGAATCTGGGTATTTTGAATTTGAAGTCCCGCATCATTTCCTCCTGGTGAAATTACTTTAATTCCACCGCAACTCCAGAGTATGGGCCTTTTGGGGAATATTGGCAAAATTATTTGGCCGAAATTCGTAAATTTGTTCGATTTCAGCCGACAACGCCTCTACTATGTTCGAAGGTAAAAGGTCAAAATACTACCAGCGCACATCTGAAAGTTAAGTGCCAGGAGTTAATAAAACCAAAAGAAACCTTTTCGGTCGCAGGGGAGGCATAGTCTAGCATTGGACGCATCATCGGCGGACACGGTCAATATGGCTGAGGCCTTGTTGCGCCCAGCTCTCGCTCGGGGACAACATAAAGATCCCGCAATCTTTTGTGGTGACTGCGTTCTGAGTTATGGAGAACTGGACACTAAGGCCAACAAGGCCGGCAACGTATTTCTCGAGCTAGGCGTCCGGCAGGGCGACCGGGTCCTGATGATGGTCCGGGATACGCCAGCTTTTGTATACGTCTATTTTGGATTGATGAAAATCGGTGCCGTGCCGGTCGGCCTGAACACGCGCCTCGCGCCGCAAGATACTGCCTATACAATTGATGACAGTAGAAGTGGGTTCTTCGTTTTGGATGCGTTTTTCAAAGATCATTTTGAAGAAGCCTCGGCCTTAACCCGCAATCTTCCGCGTATTGTCTACACTGACACAAATATTTCTGGAACGGAGGCTTTGGAAGCCCTGATGGAGGATGCAAATCCAGACCTCAAAGCAGTACAAATGCCGTGGGATGCGCCCGCATTTTGGATGTATTC
>CAXFCV010000388.1:0-2835 GCA_964000975.1 uncultured Rhodospirillaceae bacterium
CCCGCCCATCCGTGCGCTCATCGAGAGACGCCTGGGGCTTTTATTCACGCTGTTTGTCGTCGTGTTATTGGGCGGTTTTGTTGTGGTGAGATTTATTCTGTGAGGGTTTTGACTCCGAGATACGTGTTATACGGTGCCATGCTCGCCAGCGCCGGCGCGTTGACAACCGCGCTCATCGCTCAATACGGCTTTGGCTTTGAGCCCTGTGTTCTCTGTTCCTACCAGCGTATTCCGTATGCGGTGGTGTTGGTCTTCGGTCTGTGTGCTCTCGCGATCGGCCAATGGGATCACCGGGGCGTAGCCTTTGCCCTGGGCGGGGTGTTTTTGGCCAGCGCAGCCTTAGCGTTCTATCACAATGGCGTGGAGCAACAGTGGTGGGCGGCAGCCACATCGTGCGGCGGTGGCGGTACGTTGCCCAATAGCGTTCTGGATTTGAAGAACGCTCTCAGTGAGGGCGCTATGCCCCGGGCATGCGATGATATTAGTTGGAGCTTGTTCGGCCTCTCCATCACCGTCTACAATACTGTTTTATCGCTCGCGCTAGCGGTGGGCTGTTTTTGGAGTGTTAGAACCGCACATGGATAAACCACATAAATACTTCGGGCGGTTGCCCGGCGATCTCTCAAAGGAAGACCTCATTGCGCGTATAATCCGCGTCGATCAAGCTGGAGAATATGGTGCGAAGCGCATCTACGATGGCCAGCTTGCCGTGCTCGGTGGCTCACCCGATGAACCTGTCTTGCGCGAGATGGCGGAGACGGAGAAGCACCATCTTGAGACCTTTAACAAACTGATGGTGTCACGTCGCGTCCGCCCTACGGCATTGGCGCCGCTCTGGCATGTGGCCGGGTTTGCTTTGGGGGCTGGCACGGCCCTCATGGGTCGGGAAGCAGCGATGGCCTGCACCGTCGCGGTGGAAGAGGTGATCGAGGAACATTATGCGAACCAGGCGGTCCAGCTGGCTGCCGAGGAGGAACCTGAGCTCCTCGCTACAGTGGAAAAATTCCGGGACGAGGAAATTGAGCACAAGGAGACGGCACTTGCCGAAGGGGCCAGGGAGGCGCCCGCGTATCCGCTTCTATCCGCTGCCGTCAAATCCGGTTCCCGGCTTGCCATCTGGTTGTCCGAACGAGTTTAAGGCTGCCCTGCCCCCGTGAGCACGCTACCCTCCTTCGCACGCGGCATCATTTGGATGAGTGGCGCTCTCTTATCTTTTCTAATGATGGCAATTGCGGGACGGGAACTCTCCGACACCATGAACACCTTTCAGATTGTGTTGGTCCGGAGTGTTGTCGCTCTCAGTGTGATTCTGGCGATCGTATCCCACACAGGATTTGGGGCCATGCGGACAGATAAGTGGCGCATCCATCTGATCCGCAATACGATCCACTACGGCGCCCAATTCGGTTGGTTCCTGGGTATTTCGCTTCTGCCCCTCGCCACCGTCTTTGCCATCGAATTCACCACGCCCATCTGGGCCGTTCTCATGGCTGTGGTGTTCCTGAAAGAGAAAATGACCCTGGGTCGAACCGTGGCAGTTGGGTTTGGGTTCATCGGCGTGTTGATCATCCTTCGGCCCGGCGCAGAGGTCTTGGATATCGGTTCCATCGCCGTTTTGCTGGCCGCCATGGGATATGCTGCGGCGTACACCTTTACGCGCTTTCTCGGTCGGACAGATAGTCCTCTGGTGATCCTGTTTCACATGATGGCAGTCCAAACCCTTATTGGCCTCGGCCCCGGGCTCTGGGTCTGGGTGGTGCCTCAGCCGGGGGATACTGTTTGGATCCTTTTGGTCGGGCTGATGGCAATCTCGTCGCATTTTTGCCTGGCAAAAGCATTGTCTCTGGCAGAGGCGGGTGTAGTGGTGCCCATCGATTTTCTCAGGCTGCCGCTGATCACGGTCATTGGATTTGTGGTATATAATGAAGCCATTGAAGTTTTCGTGCTCGCGGGCGCTCTCATTATCTTTGCAGGGAATTATTACAATATTCAACAAGAGACGAGGGCCGAGCTTTCCTAGTTATGGCAAATATGTTGGGTGCCAGTCCAGGATGAGGCTACTGATAAATTACCTGCCGTGATCTGAGAGAACGTACAGGGGCCAGTCCCCTCCGAGAAGCCGGCCCCTGTCCTGTCATCAAAGTTGACTTTTTGCCGCTTTTAGATCTGGTCCAGAATTGTCTCTGCGTTGCTCACCTCAAAAGCGCCGGGTTGCTCCAGGTTGAGCGCGGTGACTATACCGTCCTCGACGATGGCGGCAAAGCGTTGGATCCGGATGCCGAGGCCCCCGCCAGAGGCATCAAGTTCTAGGCCCAGAGCGGATGCCATCTCACCGTTTCCATCGGATAGCATCTCCACCTTGTCACCGACGTCGCATGCATCGCCCCAGGCGCTCATAACAAAGGCATCATTTACGGAAATACAGGCGATAGTATCAACGCCCTTGGCTTTAATGTCGTCTGCGTTCTGCACGTAACCGGGCAGATGATTGGCCGTTCACGTGGGTGTGAACGCGCCAGGCACACCGAAAAGCACAACCTTTTTACCCTTGAAAACGTCGTCCGTGGACAATGCGTCGATGCCCTCCGCCCCTTTTTGGCGCAATGTGACATCAGGAATTTTGTCGCCTACTGCAATAGCCATGATGTTTTACTCCAATGCTCTGATAATATCTTCTTAAACGAACAACCCTTATTAAGGGTGATATCCCACAATACTTATTTCGCCCGTCGCTACAATAGAAACTCACTTGGAATTCTTGCGGGCGAGAATGCTCCCGCCTGAGGCAGTGCTGAGGGCATCCCAAACGAGATCTGCTGTGAGCAGTTCCGGTAA
>CAXFCV010000389.1:0-4091 GCA_964000975.1 uncultured Rhodospirillaceae bacterium
ATGATGCGTCTTTTGAGAGCCTCGCACCCCACCTCCGAGTAGCTAAACTCGTAATCTCCGTCGACACTGCCACTATGCATTTATCGGTTGCTCTTGGCACACCCACGCTTTGCCTCGCCAGCGCAGCCTATGTGAACGAAATCGTACCGTACGCACCGGAGGTCTCGCCCCCGAATTCACATGTAATCTTCACAACCATGGACTGCCAAAGTTGTCTCGGACAATGTATTCACCCAGCGGAGAATGGCATGTTTCCATGCGTTGCGCGGATTGATCCGGGACGGGTAACCGAAAAAATCCGGGCTTTGCTGGGAGAAAATCTACGTTGAAATCATGGATCGCCGCTGCAGCCGTCTACAAAGACAGACGCATGCTGACCATTTTTTTCCTAGGATTTTCGAGTGGTCTTCCTTCTCCCTTATTATTTTTTAACCTGACGATTTGGCTGAAGGACGAGGGTTTTAGCTATGCCAGCATTGGGATATTTAGCTTGGTAGGAACCGCCTATGCGGTAAATTTTCTATGGGCCCCGCTGATCGATACGCTGACACTTGGCGCGTTCACCCGATGTATGGGCCGACGGAGAGCCTGGGCCTTGCTCTCTCAAGTTGCACTCATGGGATCCATATTGTTGATGGGTTTTTTGGGCCCAAACATGGGCCTTACGCTCTTCGCGATTTCAGCCATCATGGTCGCTTTTTTTTCTGCCACCCAGGATGTCATCGTCGATGCTTACCGAATAGACGTGCTGGCGCCTCACGAATATGCTGCGGGATCTGCTATGGCCGTGTTCGGCTGGCATATCGGTGGGACCATCGTGGGCGGCGCGGGGGGACTTTATCTCGTGGCTCTTTTCGACTGGCACACAGCGTACATGGTCCTCGCGGGGCTTGTATTGGTAGGGATTATCACCATTTTAGTCTGCCGAGAACCAAAACCATTTGGCGCTAGAAAATACGCCACTCAGGGAGATGTCGGGGCGGACAGGGTGAACGGCCGCCTCGAAATCCGTCGGGACGCCGGTAGCTTTTTCGCCTGGCTCTACCGCGTCTCGTCGGCCCCTTTAACCGATTTCTCTCGTCGGCTTGGCAGGACGGCCCTGCTGATTTTCGCCTTCATCTTAATTTATAAAGTAGGAGAGGCGATGCTGGGCAGGATGTCAGGGGTGTTCTATCGGGAATTGGGTTTCGGCCATGCGGAGATTGCTAATGTCGCCAAATTATATGGCGTCATGGCGCTAATCGTCGGCGGAATCTCCGGCGGCATTCTGGCTAGGCGGGTAGGCCTGTTCAAAGCCCTGTTAATCAGTGGTGCCCTGATGGCGGCGACAAATCTTAGCTACGCTTGGTTAGCGGTTGAGGGCCATGATTTCCGAGTTTTTGTCTTCGCTGTGGTCTCGGACCATCTAACGGCTGGCATAGCGACAACTACGTTCGTGGCATACCTTTCCAGCCTATGCAACAGCACATATTCGGCGACACAATATGCGATCCTGGCATCCGCCGGAAACTTTGCACGCATCATGTATGCCTCCGCCAGCGGCTTTGTTATCACCGCTCTGGACGGCAATTGGTCAGTTTTTTTCATGGCCACGGCGGCAGCCAGCCTTCCCGGTCTTCTCCTCCTTCTGTGGATGATGCGGCGCTTGCCACCGCCGGAAAAACACTCAACCGGCTAACCAAGCACGGTCTCTACGGCGGCTTTCACGGCATCTAAAGGAATAAAAGCCAACTCCCGTCCACCATAATCCTGGGCCCTCACAATGGTAAGAAACGGCGACATGGGGGTAAACTTTCCTGGCGCTGTTCGCCCGAACAGGGAAATCAGCGGCTGACCGCCAAGCGCACACATGTGACCCGTGCCGGAGTCGTTGCAGACAGAGACAGAAAACCGACGCGACAGTGCAATGGTGAGTTGTGGAATATATCCATGTTGATCCCCGAGATCATCCGTTTGTAAAGGAAACATTGCCGCCGGAACTGCGGCTTTAATTTCCCTCTGCCAGTCCCTTTCTTGCGGACCCAAAATAAATACTGGTACCCGGCCCGCCAGTTCCTGCGCTTGTGCCAACCGAATAAAATTCTCGAGCGGCCAACATTTAGGCAATCCACCCGCGCCCGGCGAGAGGCCCACATAAATCGGTCCTGCCGGCAGAGCATCAGCCGCCGCCGCCTCAAGGTCTATACCTATGGGCAAATCAATAGCCACCGGCGTAGGCACAGTACTTCCAGTTGCAATTTCCAGCAAATCAAGCATTTGGCGCTGCATGGACTCAGGGAAAATATACCCCTTTGGTGGCTTATGGGTCGAGAGTGCGAATTTTCCAAATGGGGAAATAAAAGCCTTGTGCCGGATGCGGTAGACCATTAGTGAGGCCAGCGCCACTCGCTGGGTATCGATGATTAAGTCAAAAACCCGACCATCCAAGGGACGGCAGAAAAGCTCTTTAAAACTCAATCCGATACCTGCGTTATCGATTACTTCGTCCAACAGGCCATCCACGGACGGCGCCATGACCGATGCGTAAACGCTGGTGTCTTTTCCAGCCAGCCAGGTAATGTGCGCGTCCGGGAAGGCGTGCCGAAGACCCTGGACGAAAGGAAGCTTCAAAATGCTGTCACCGACCCTGTCAAGACCGACATACACCAAGATTGATTTTGGTTTCTTATGCATACTTTTTGCCTAGCACAGCCTAGGCACCCCCCAAAACACGAGACCTTGCAAGGGGCGCATGGGAAATACTTCTAGCTGGTTAGTGCGGGCCCCATGCTTTTTGCACCGCTGGCCTTGCTTCGAGTGTGTCATGCCATCTTTTAACGTTCGGATAGTCTACCAATCCGATTTCTCCGGGGCCATATATGTGAACATCGGCATATAAGGCGATATCCGCAACCGAATGCTCGCCCGCTATAAACTCTGTTTCCGCCAACTTCTTGTCAAGGGTGGCAAACATGTCCCGCATGATCTTCGCATAGTGGGATTTGGCAACCGGCACCTCCTCTGGGCAACGTAAATGAAAGAAACCGAATTGCTGCGCTAAGGTTGTAAACGTAGCAGATCCGAAAAAAAGCCATTGATCCACCACAGCGCAACGGGTCGGATTTGTCGGATAAAGGCCATTGCCCGCTTTTTCCGCCACATATTTGAGGATAGCACCAGACTCGAACAAGGTTAACGCACCACCGGGACCATCCGTATCCACCATCGCCGGGATCTTATGGCCGGGACTAATCTTCAAGAACGCCGGATCAAATTGTTCTTTATTCACCAGGTTCACCAGCTTGATGGTATAATCTAGACCACTCTCTTCGAGGCCCTGGCGCGCTTTGTAACCATTGTCCGTCGTCCAGAAATAAAGATCTATCATGCTTAACTCCCTTGATGCATTGGCGGTTTGAACTATGGTAAGATGTTGTTCCTGGGAACGCGAGAAAACAATTATCACTATTAGTAATAACCCGACCCTTGCAAAGGTCCAGAGGCTCTCCAGGCAGATAATCCCTTGACCAAAACAGTTTCCAAAGACATCGAGACAGGAGAGGAAACTCTGACTGGCGCTACTGTAATCAAAGACACTACACCCATGATGGCTCAGTATCTCGCCATCAAGGCAGATAATCCGGATTGTCTGTTGTTCTACCGCATGGGGGATTTCTACGAATTATTTTTTGACGACGCAGCAGTGGCGGCGGCGGCCCTCGACATCACCCTCACCAAACGCGGCAAACACGCCGGAGACGATATACCTATGTGTGGTGTCCCTGTTCATAGCCACGAGAGCTATCTAGCTCGACTGATCAAAAAGGGATTTAAGGTCGCGGTATGTGAGCAAACGGAAAACCCGGCGGACGCCAAAAAAAGGGGAGGCTCTAAAGCCGTGGTGCAGCGGGCCGTGGTGCGAACGATCACGCCCGGCACACTCACCGAAGAGACATTGTTGGAGTCCCGACGAAACAATTACCTAGCGGCACTGGCAGAGGCGCAGGGGAGCTTTGGTCTCGCCTGGCTCGATATGTCCACGAGCGATTTTCAACCCCAGCCGATCTCAGCAACAACACTGGCTGCCGCCCTTTCACGGCTGGAGCCCGGTG
>CAXFCV010000390.1:0-2224 GCA_964000975.1 uncultured Rhodospirillaceae bacterium
AAGCATTTTAAAAACAAGTTTTTTTTCGAAGACCAGACGTATCCGGGAACCGATCTCAGAGCAGCGGAAGACGCGGCTGTCATCGATGTCATAAAGTTTCAGGAGGATGTCGGCATTCCCGTGGTAACGGACGGCGAGTTTCGCCGCTCTTTTTGGCATTACGATTTCATGGGAATGTTGACCGGGATGGAGCTGGTGGAGCGGGGCGAAGGCGTCCAGTTCGCGGGTATGAAGCTGCGGCCCATCTTTCCGACCATCCAAGCGTCGCTCGACTTCCCTGATGATCACCCCATGCTGGAGCATTTTAGATTTGTAGCAGAAAACTCTACGGCAGTGCCCAAAATTGCCATCCCGGGACCCAGTTGTTGCCATTTCCGCACAGCTGTGGAGGACATCCATCCGCCGGAATACGAGGACCTGGATATGTTGTTGGGTGACATCGCCGCCACCTATAAGAAAGCCGTGAGAAAATTCTATGAAGTCGGATGCAGATATTTGCAGATGGATGATATCTTCTTTGCCTATCTCTGTGATCCCAGGCATCGGGCGGACAAGGAAGCGGCAGGTCAGGATCCGGATCAGTTGATCTATAAATATGCCTGGATGATGCACGAAGCCATCAAAGACCGGCCTGACGATATGGTGATTGGGATGCATATGTGTCGGGGAAATTTCCGCTCCACTCATGCCGCGGAGGGGGCATATGGTCCCGCTGCGGATGCCGTCTTCAACAAGACCGGTGTCGATATATTTTTCATGGAATATGACACGGATCGGGCCGGCGGTCTCGAGCCGCTGAAGCTTCTTTCCAAAGGAAAGCAGCGGGTGATGCCAGGCTTTATCACGACTAAGACGCCCGAGCTTGAGCCGATGGAGGCGATTAAGCGTCAATTCGATGAAGCGTCCAAATATGCCGACATGGATCAGCTTGGCATCGCCCCTCAGTGCGGATTTGCCTCTACCGAAGAGGGTAACAACATTACGCTTGATGATCAGCGCCGGAAGCTGGAACTAGTGGTTAAGACGGCGGAAGATCTGTGGGGCGAGGTGTAAACGCAGAGAATCATAATCTGAATACTACGCGGACAATACAGAGCCACTTCTGGCTGTATGCTGAACGTGTCACAATGAACCGCCCTCTCGCAATAAGTACAGAGAAATACCTAAGCGAGACAAGACTTGTTGACGCCGGCTGTCCGGTCATCCAATTGGTGGAACCGGCATTGCAAATGACCCCGATCTGGAGTGCGTTTTTTGGTGAGCTTGAGATGTCCGATTTGTTGGCATTCTCAATGACACTGTGAAGGGACCGGGAGTCATGACGGAGGGTCTGGCGCCAAAATTGCTGAGATAACCCCTCTAAGTAGCGCATGTTTCAGGACTTTTGAAGTTATGCGCCTGCCGTGGAAAATTTTGAAAAAGTTGAAGCGGATGTGATCAATTTTTGAATCTTACGCCTCCGGCTATATTGACCGAGAGACTATTGGCCAGGTGGTTAGAGAAATGAAAGCGGCCATCGATGCAATCAATCCTTATTCCCTGCGCGTCGCGAGTTCTGAACAGTGGGTAGCAATAACACGTGCTACGCTCACCGCTATCCCGGCCAACCTGTTCATCCAAAGTTCCGATCTTGGCCTGAGGCTGGAGGAAATGATCAGCAAGCACGCGCGTTGCAAGATGGTTACCTTTGGCCTTGGCACCACAGTCGTAGCGAGGGAACTTGGCATGTGCGAAGATGATTGTCTCGTCGCTCATAAAAGAGGTAATGGGCGGTCAAACAGGGGGACAGCGTTGTGCGTATCCCCTACTTCTATTAATAGTGTTTGTCTTCCTACCCCGCGACCGTCACGGTGACCAACGTACGCCGTGCCGGAGAAACTATGGCGGGCCTAAGTTGAGAGCGCGTCAAGGTGCCTGAATATCGGTGTTTTACTTAAAACTCACCTTGAGAACTTCGTATGATTTAGATCCTCCCGGCGTGGTAACTTCAACGGAGTCGCTTACAGTCTTGCCGATCAGCGCCCGTGCCAAAGGTGATGTGAGGCTCAACCTGCCTGACTCGACATCTGCTTCATGGCTGCCCACAATCTGGTAGGTGGACTCCTCGTCGGTGTCTTCGTCTGCCAATTTGACGGTTGCCCCGAAACGAACTATTTTGCCGGAGAGGGCCTTTGGATCAATTACATCGGCGCGGCTTATCATGTCTTCCAGTTCAGCTAGACGG
>CAXFCV010000391.1:0-1680 GCA_964000975.1 uncultured Rhodospirillaceae bacterium
ACCCGCTTACCAGCCCCAAGAACGGCGTCCCGCGCCTTTTCTTTCTGAGCCACCGGAAAAGTACTCGCTTCGATTATGATCTGATCTTTCTTGGCAGATTGATGTAGTCCCTCTGCACCACCAAAAACTGCCTGCAAAGCATCGATTGTTGGTAAACAAGTCACCACAACATCTGTTTGATCCGCTGCATCCCGTGGGGAGGATGCCTCTGTCAGGCCAATCTCTGTAAGCCCTCCCAGGGCGTCTTCTCGGACATCGAACCCCACAACTTGGTGGCCGTCCCTCAGAAGATTCGTCGCCATGGCTGAACCCAGAACGCCAAGCCCAATGAAACCAATTGAGTGCGCCATATGTAATTTGATCCAGATTTCTTTTGATACGGGATAGTGGGGAATTGGATGGACGACGTCAATGCGGTCTAAAATCATCGAGTGGCGATGCTATCACCCAATACATTTGTTTTTCATTAACCTCTCTCCCCCACGTTAAGGGCATGTTAAAATGGCTCTTTACGCTTTGTGCGGCCGTTGTCATGGCAGTTATTGCCATGCAAGCTAATGCCGCAGACTTGATTGTGGCAGTGGAGGGTGTTCGCAATGGAGAGGGTGACATACGGTTCGCCCTCTACGATCAGTCGAAAGAATTTCCCACGGGCGAGAAGCTCAAGGGGCAAGAAGAAAATGCCAAGACTGGAGCGGTTCAGACCATTTTCAAAAACCTTGCGCCAGGGACCTACGCCGTAGCTGTGCATCATGATGAAAACAGGGACGATAAAATGAACCTCGGACTTTTTGTATTTCCGCTGGAGGGGTATGGATTCTCAAACAATGCGCGGGTCGTTTTTGTGCCACCCACCTTTGATGCTGCGGCGTTTACCATAGGTGCCAGGTCTATGGCGATCTCTCTAACTATGGTCTATTGACGCAATAGCTGCGCTCTCGTTCCGTTTCTTTTTACCCTGGCGGGACTCATTGCGTGTTAAAATAACAGCGCCGGTTACGATAATCACTGTACCTATCCAGGTCCAAGCCTCGGGCGTCTCCCCAAAAATAACGAAGCCAAACAGGGCGGCCCAGATCAACCGGAAATAAGATGCAGGTTCCACGGCGGTGACATCACCCACTCGGTAGGAGTGAGTTTGCACCACATGGGCAAAACTGCCGCCAACGCCAAGCGCCATGAGCCAAAACCAGACGTCTATCGCAGGCCAAGTCCATACACTCAGGGCCGGGATGAACGAGACAACTAAGATGGTGAGGCTCATATAAAAAACAATGGTTTCCGGAGAGTCGGTGCGTGCCAACGATTTTGCCATTAGTTTAGATATAGCGACTGCAATTGCCGAGCAAACCACGAGCCAGGCACCAAAATTTACCTCTGCGAAACCTGGCCGCAGGATGACCAGCATACCGGCTAGGCCGAGCACGACCGCCAGCCAGCGTATTTTATCCGACGGCTCCCCCATGAACACGATGGCACCAATTGAGGCATACACTGGAACAATGAAAGAGAGCGCCGTAGCATCTGCAAGCGGCACGATGGTAATGGCGTAAAACCATGCAAGCATGGAGGAAGAATGGACAATTCCGCGGACGATGTGTACTCCTGGGCGTTTTGTTTTCAGCCGGTTAAAACCCACGCGCAAGAGTAGTGGCAGCAGGGCAATTACGCCAAATAGAA
>CAXFCV010000392.1:0-1945 GCA_964000975.1 uncultured Rhodospirillaceae bacterium
GCTTGTCCAGTTTGTCCATCATGGCCTGTATCTCAGGATCATTAGATTGTGGCCGAAGAGTGTTTAGAAATTGCCGGCGTTGTTGAATAATATCGGGTGAAACCTCTCGGCCATAGCCCAAACTGCCCAGATAATAGCTGATGGTGCGCAGTCCTTGTTCACGATTTTCCTTTTCCTGCTTCTTGTCATCCAGCGAGGCCATAAGTGCAAACCCTTCGTTTATTCTGCTATTAACAATAATATTCGAATCCTCGCTTACCCCGACATAGTTTACCGCTGTTCTTCTTATTTCGCTTCTAATTCGGTCATCCAAATTCGGTGTTTCATAGACATCTCTTAAAATAGGCATGGCATCTTTTCCAAGAACTCCTGTGAGGTACCCCATTACCGAGCGGTCAATGCCGGTATGGGCGACTTCAATTTCCTGTCCGTCTTTTTTCTCCTTTCTATTGTACTCGAACAGCAACTCCCTCTTAGCCTGATTCATAAAGGTGGTGTCCTTGTTTTTTCTTAAAATATTCCAAAGCATCCATTTGTTCTGTCGATCGAGATAAGAGACTTCTCTCTCGTCTTGTGCCATCAGAATTCCGTCGGCTGTTTTGGGTCTCTTATTGTAGAAGTCTATGAGAAGCTCGTGGGTTGCCTGTAGGTACGCATCGGTGTGTTGATCCTTGGAAAGATCATCCAAAACCAGTGCAAGGTACGCGACTTCCAATGATCTGCCGGTGGTGCTTAGTACTTTTAGAATGATTTGCTCACATTCTTGAATGTGGGTGCCGTTCCGTTTGCCGATGTGTCGGACGGAGTTGAAAAGTCCGATCCTTAACGAGGGAGGGAAAATTGGATCAAGATATATCTGTCCGCGCTCCCAGTTGCGTGTGGTAATTTGTGAAGTGTTTTCCCAGAGCAGTAGATCAAGGCCCTGGTCGAGAAAACGGTCTATGGCAGGGAGAGCGTCAGGCCCCATCGAAGTGATTTCTTCAAACTGACGGATTACTTGTCGGATTAAGACTCGATGTTCATCAGTGTCACCTCCCCTGTCATTGCGTTCTCCCATCGGGAGCTTGCTCAGGTAATCGAGGATTGCCTCGGGGGTTTTGGTTGAGGCGCCAGGTACGATAATCTCAGACTGGATTATCTCTACTCTGCCCGCTTCGGCTTTGGCCTGTTTTAGCTGCTTTTGTAATTCAGCGATAACTTTACCTGAACGATCGTTCCGAATCTCACGTCGTTCTTCTTGCGCGACCTCTTTGTCGGCGGATGAAACGACGAAGGTTACAGATGCAGTTACAACAGTTGTAGCGATAATAATTGCTATTAGCTTCATGAATTCAAATCCAGCCATGGTGTTTAATTCGAATTGATTGTCTTGTCAATGGAGCGCTTGACCGATGCATAACGACGTGACAACTTAGCATTTTCTTTCGTGTCTCTTGAATGAGTGACCGCTCACATTTATTTAATTGTTTTTCGGCATCGGCACTCGGCCAGCAACTGAGTAAGCGCATTGCGGCGGGCAGCGCCGTGTCCTGCGCCAATGTTGATGCCGCCGGCTGGGCGCATCTTGCCGCGGCGTTGCGCGCGGAAACGGGTCGCACGGTGGTGCTGGTCACCGCCCAGCTCAAGCAGCAGGAAACGCTGCAACAGGATGTGGAGACCTGGCTGCGGTTGTTGGACGTCGATACGCCCGCGCGGTTTTATGCGGATTGGGAGGTCCTGCCGCATGAGGACAAGCTGCCGCATGCCGATGTCCTGAGTGAACGGCTGGAGACTCTGCAGGCCTTGGCCGACGGCGCGGCACCGGTGATCACGGTGACGCCCGCGGCGCTGATGCAGTGCACGTTGCCGCCCGCGGAGATCGCGCACCGTTCGCGCACTTTAAGATTGGGCGACCGGCTGGAGCCGTTGGATTTCATCGAGTGGCTGGAGGAACAGGGCTACGAAC
>CAXFCV010000393.1:0-3874 GCA_964000975.1 uncultured Rhodospirillaceae bacterium
AGAGGCTGAGGCCCAGGCCTCAATCCGTACCATAAGGCAGCATTGTCTAAAAAGATGGTGGTTTGCGACGTTATAGAGATGCCCCGAAGTTTCGTATGTCAGAGGCTACATCGTCGCGAATTTCACGGTAGAACCAGAAACCCGAGCCTGTCTCACACGGGTTGTAGCAATTCAACCTAGTCATGACGGCCTCTCCCACAAGGTCAATGGGATTGTCACACGAAGAAGCGCCACAGATAGCACGGGTGCGGCGTACTAGCCGTTGCTTAAAAAGCAAGAGGCTTAACGCTCACCACATTAGGTAGCCTACGCACCTGATCCGCGATTTGGTCCGAGACGGACCCATCGGTCTCAATTAACGCAATCGCATCACCGCCGACTTTGTCCCGCCCAAGGTTAAAGGTTGCGATATTAATACCTGCCTCGCCAAGCGCCGAGCCCAAATTTCCAATGAGCCCTGGCTTGTCCTCGTTTGTGACATATAGCATGTTGGGTCCGAGTTGGGCATCCATGGAAATCCCTTTGATTTCTACAAGGCGGGGACTGTCACCATGGGACAAGGTGCCCGCAATGCTTCGTGTCTGCTGCTCTGTTGTCACCGTTAATTTGATCAAAGTCTGAAAATTATCGAGAGTTTCGCATGTCGCTTCTGTAACTTCGATGTTCCGCTCTCGCGCCAAGGTTGGCGCACTTACCATATTAACGGAGTCCAGAAGCGGCGAGAGCAAGCCCTGAAGTACCACAGCGGTCAGTGGTTTAGTATTCAAGTCGGAAACATGTCCGCAATAGTCGATTTGAATCTTTCGAATCGCCGTTTCGGTTACCTGACCTGCAAAGCTGCCGAGTTGCTCAGCCAGTTTCATATAAGGTGTAAGCTTCGGCGCATCCTCAGCGCTCACCGAGGGCATATTAAGTGCGTTAACCACGGCCCCGGTTAAAAGAAAGTCTGCCATTTGTTCCGCAACCTGAATAGCTACATTGACCTGTGCCTCATTTGTGGACGCTCCAAGATGGGGGGTAGCGACGACCTTTTCATGACCAAACAGAACGTTTTCCGTAGCTGGCTCATCCACAAACACGTCCACTGCAGCGCCACCGACCTTACCGCTGTCCAGGGCCTTTATGAGGTCATCCTCAACAATCAAGCCGCCACGGGCACAGTTAATGATGCGGACCCCATCCTTCATTTTAGCAATCGCACCAGCATTGATGATGCCTTTGGTGGCATCGGTCATAGGGGTGTGAAGGCTGATGAAGTCGGCACGGGCGAAAAGCTGATCCAGCTCCACTTTATCCACGCCAATTTCCAACGCGCGCTCCGGCGACAGGAAAGGGTCATACGCGGCGACTTTCATTTTAACCCCGAGGGCCCGATCGGCGACGATGGAGCCGATGTTACCGCACCCCACGATGCCGAGCGTTTTGCCGTAGAGTTCGACGCCCATAAATTTGGACTTTTCCCATTTGCCGGCGTGGGTTGAGGCGCTCGCTTGGGGAATATCCCGGGCAAGCGCAAACATCATGGCAATGGCATGTTCAGCCGTGGTAATGGAATTTCCAAATGGCGTGTTCATCACCACGATCCCCTTTGCGGACGCCGCCGGAATATCTATATTATCCACGCCGATCCCGGCCCGGCCAATGACTTTAAGGGTGCCGGCAGCCTCAAGAATCTCTGCTGTCGCTTTGGTGGCGGAGCGGACGGCCAGACCGTTATAGTCTCCGATGCAGGATTTTAGGTCTTCGGGCGTCATGCCCGTGATGACGTCAACATCCACTCCGCGTTCTCTAAAAATCTCTTCTGCGCGCGGGCTCATACTGTCTGAAATCAGTACCTTCGGCATTTCACTATCCTTGACTTTTAATTTTAAGAGACGACTTCGGATTGCGTGACATTAATGGCCCAATCGAGCCACTCCGTCAGCGCTTCGAGATCGGACGCTTCAATTGTCGCACCTGCCCAGATCCGAAGCCCAGGAGGTGCATCCCGGTAGGCATCCACATCATATGCGATGCCCTCGTGCTCTAGGAGAGCGCCTACACGTTTTGCGGCCTTGGCTTGGGTATCATCGTCAAGTTCAAGAAACCAGGGTGCCACGATCTTGATGCACACGGAGGTACTGGAGAGCGTCGCGGGATCAGTGGCCAGAAAATCAACATTCTTGGAATTTTCCACCCACCGGGACAAAACGGACAGGTTCGCTTCTGATCGGGCGATCAGCGTTTTCAATCCGCCGATATTCTCGGCCCAAGTGAGACCGTCCAAGGCGTCCTCGACACACAGCATCGAAGGCGTGTTGATAGTGGCCCCCCTAAACACCCCGTCGATGAGCTTACCGCCGGACGTCAGCCGGAAAATTTTTGGAATAGGCCAAGCCGGTGTATAGCTCTCTAGTCGTTCAACAGCTCGGGGGGCAAGTATCAGAATTCCGTGTTGCGCTTCTCCTCCCATAACTTTTTGCCATGAGTAGGTGACCACATCCAGTTTGTCCCACGGAAGGTCCATCGCAAAAGCCGCTGAGGTGGCATCGCAGATGGTCAGGCCTTCCCTTTCATCGGAAATCCAGTCACCGCTTGGCACCCGAACGCCAGACGTGGTGCCATTCCAAGTGAACACCACATCTCGTCTAAAATCGACGGCGCCTAGGTCTGGAAGGTCGCCATAACCGGCTTCCATCGTCCGGGTGTCTTCGAGCTTCAGTTGTTTTACCACATCGGTGACCCACCCTTTCCCGAAGCTCTCCCAAGCCAGCATATCGACACCACGTGCCCCCAGCAGGCACCACAGAGCCATCTCAACTGCTCCAGTATCAGAGGCAGGTACAATACCGATCCGATGGGTGTCAGGAATACCTAGAACATCGCGTGTTTTGTCAATGACAAGCTGAATCCTAGCCTTACCCTTCCTGGAGCGGTGTGAACGCCCCAGGACAGCATGGGACAACACGGATGGATTCCAACCAGGTCGCTTGGCACAAGGTCCAGATGAAAAATTGGGGTTAACCGGACGGATGTCCGGTTTCGCAGGTAAGGTCATTTTTAACTCCCATCCTTACAGATGGGTCGCGGCCCGTTGGGGGACCGTGGCCCGTTGATGCTTTTACAGCCATTCGCTTATCCCGTCAAACGAGACCAGCATGGAACAGTTTTAGATTATTTTCGATAATAAAAGCTGGATAGGATTAGTTCAGGACGCACTCGACCAACCGCTTAAAGGTAAGAGGCTTTAAAATAGAGGAGGTATCAAAAATGCCAGTGATCGTCTTTTCATTGGGCCTAGCCTCTCAGGCGGGGGAAGACGAAATAACATCGACCCCAATCATTTCGAACACTTAGGACCAATAATTTTTCCCCAGCGTAAAATCAACGATTAAGCTCGGGCTGACGAGCTAGCCCCAACCATTCTATTTAAATGCCGCTAGATATTCACCTCGACGCTCTCTTACTCTGTCCCGAATACGCTCGCCATATGTTGCCATATCAGCTTTATCCTTGTTTTTAAGTGCGTTCTCCACTGCCACCCCAAAACTTCGGCGTCGGCGCGCTCGTTCCCACCAGGCCATCACCGCTGGCCGGTTTTCTATCCAAATAGGTAACAACGTGAGATAGTGAAGGCGAGCAACATAGGGTGAGAGACTTATGTCTGCCAAAGTGTATTCATCTCCGAGCAGCCAGTCTTTTTCTCCAGCCAATGCGGTATCCATATCCTTGAATAGCCTCTCAAATTCGTAGATACCTTCAAGTACATACTGAGATTCGACACCCTCTGAAAAAATTGAGATATACCGCGCGTGACGCTCAGGGTTGCCCACATTCTGGAACCGGGTTTCCCGTTGCTCCGGCGACATATTTTTCAATTTCTCGCGAAACATGG
>CAXFCV010000394.1:0-4079 GCA_964000975.1 uncultured Rhodospirillaceae bacterium
AAATAAAGAAAGTTGCAATTGCCAAAATAAGAAATGGCATAATCCAGTTGCCACTGTTGGTGATGCAATCTGGGAAGTCATCATCGGGTTCAGTGCCAAAAATTGCCAAATATTCTTGAGCGCGAGCCATATTCTCGGCCATTGCACGGGCCCGATCTCCATTGAGCGTATCGATCAGACAGACCTGCTCATTTTCAATAAGATAAAATAAACTGAAGGTGATAATTACCGATAGCATAAAGATATCGATTAAAATCCCGAGAATATACTTACCTCCCCCCACTTGTTTCCATTCTCGCCCGAATGACGAGCGCAGGAGCACTACTACAGTCATAAAAGTGAAAGTAAGTGGGAAGAAAAATTCTGAGTTGTATTTACTTATACGCGGCAACTCAGATAAACCTGGGATTGATTGGATTAGCTCCAATAACCCAGGAATGTTAGGTAAGTTATTAGCAAGCCCCATCAACACAAGGATAAAAGCTAGCATAAACGCTAACCTCTCCATCCAGTTATCGTGCACTGAATTCAACATCAACTACCAACTGAAGACGGGATTAAAAATGGAAACGGTGTGAGAGAAACTAATTTTTCTCTCACACCGTTACAGTATTTTTCAGCTAGGATTTAGCGCATGCAGGAATCTTAAAACCGGCTTCCTCCCACGCAGCAACAGCTCCAGGGTGGTATTTTAATCCTGCTTTGCACACGCCGTGAAGCTTATCATCAACATTCCCGGCGTAATGGTATCTCATAAATGATGCTTTCTGAAATAATTGATTGATATTTTTGATGAAAGCTGCCGTCAGATCTTTGGCCAATTTGTTGTCCATTTTCTTGTTGACGACAGTTCCACCGGAATTAGCAGCCGAGCGAAAAATATCATCATCCGAGATAATTTTTACGTTGGGCCCATAAACATTCATATCTTTTACAGACCACTCAACTTTACCCATACCAGGCGCCTTCAAATATTTCTGAAAACCCTTACTTTCATATTTAGCTTTTGGCACAGAGACGATATTTACCTTTCCAGCAGCTGCCATAATCGGAATATAATTTGATGGGTTACCGCACGGCCGAACAGCGGCATCAACTGAGCGATCTAAAAATATTGAGTTTGCTTGCCCCCACGCAATCTGTTTGCCCTTATAATCTTTGCCTTCTTTGAACCCGCCTGTGCTCAAACGAATAACATTTCGGGCTGTGACAAGTGCTCCACCGCGCGGGGGGCCGTTGTGCACTGTTTTTCCTTTAAGTTTTGGGTAACTGTCTATACCCGTAGATTGAAAGGAGACCAAACAGAACGCGGCTAAGTGATAGGGATAAAGGAGCCGCATGTTACTTGCTAATGCCTTACCCTTTTCTTTGCCTAACCCAGAGTACGGACCTAGACCTTTGGACATCAGGAAGTTCAATATGAATGCCGTCGCCGACATATCTGTCTCGCCCTTGGCAACTTGCACTATGGTTTTAGTAAGGACCTGACCACCTTGCACCTGGATCGTTGCTATTTTATTTGCCGCGGCTATCTCCGCGCCATATTTTGCAACCACGTCTGTTGATAGGCCTGGTGCAGCAGCGGCACTCGATAGCGTGATGCCTTGCGCATCCGCATTATTGGTAGACAAAAGCAAGGCGGCTCCTACGAGCATAAGTTTTTTCATTATAAAAATCCTTCCTGAAAATTTTGCCGGGAGATCGTTGATTATCGGCAACTTCGATTCGGATCGTAACACAAGGATTTTTGAATGTCTTGATCTAACTCTTGATTTTCTGATCGATCATTTTCCGCTTCAAATGCGAAGATCATACCGTATGATAGGGCCAACTCCGCAGCAGGTAATTGGCCGCTAAATTAGGCTTGTATTCTTTTCGGGTCCCATCAAACTGGCATTCGTAGCCTATCAATAGGATGGTTTAAGCATGACAAAAATTGAAATTTGCGAAGTTGGCCCCCGCGACGGGCTTCAAAGCGAACCCCGAGTCTGGTCGGCGAATGAGCGGATTGAGCTGATCAACCTGTTGTCCGAAACTGGGGTCTCCCGCATTGAGGCGGTGAGTTTTGTCCATCCTAAACGGGTGCCCCAGATGGCGGAGGCAGAAACCGTCATGGCCGGCATCAACCGAAAGGAGGGCGTTACATACGCAGGACTGGCGCTGAATGCGCAGGGCGCAGACCGAGCTATTGCCGCAAGCGTCGATGAAGTCCGCTACGTGGTCGTTGCCAGCGAGACCTTCAATCAAAAGAATCAGGGTGCCAGTGTTGACGACACCATGTCAGGCTATGCCGAGATCGCCGGAAAAGTGACCAAATCGGGGCTCAAACTCACAGGTGTTATTGGTGCCGCCTTTGGCTGTCCCTTTGAGGGAGACGTAGATCCGTCGCAGGTTGCCAGCCTGATAAAACGCCTGATGGACGGTGGCGCTACAGAAATCGTGTTGGCCGATACCATCGGGGCAGCAGTACCCACACAAATAACGGACATGCTCAACCGAGTACGGGATGTTCAAGGTGATGATTTTGGTCTCGGCCTTCATCTACACAACACACGTAACACTGGATTTGCCAATGCAGCCGCGGCGGCCCTAGCCGGAATAGACTTTCTGGACGCTTCCGTGGGCGGCATAGGCGGGTGCCCCTTCGCCCCACGGGCAACGGGCAATATTGCCACTGAAGATTTATGTTACATGCTGAGAAATATGGGCTTTGATACGGGCGTTGACGCGGCAAAACTGATCGGTGTCTCAGAATGGACGGAAACATATTTTGAGGCCCCTCTGCCGGGCCAAATCATGAAAGCCGGCCTATTCCCGGAAGCCGCCATAGGCGCCTGAGGCCGCTTGATGTCAAAACGGCTCCGGCCGGATTATACCCGCTCTGTTACCCTCCAAGATCTTTTGGATAGCCATACCTCGGCTGAGGTCGCCCTCGCGGCGGGAGCCCCCTATGCCGCTTTGATAAAAGCCTTGGAGTGCGGAAATGAACCGCTGGCGGCAACCGCAAGAATTATGTGCGGTGTCCTGCCAAAAGAAGCGCCCCCACTAGCTGTCAAAAATGCGCTTATCCAGGCCCTCGTCCACTGGTGTCACGGCGAGAGCAGGCCGCTTCGCAGCATAGAGGGGGTGGGGCCGAATTGGACGTACTTCCAAGCACTTTTGGCAAAATCTGAGATCAATATCTTAATACTCTGCGGACCGCTGACGCAGCATGGGCTCCCGATGGATCCCATTCCTGGATTTCGGGTGGAATCGGTTGTGCTGAAGCGGGATGACGCACCATTCTCATTGCAGGGTCTACTCCCGGCGGGATTCCGACCGGATGCTGTCTTTATTTTAGACATCTATGGCGCGCGCCTGCCGGAGTCGCTCTACGACATCAGCGCACCTATCATTTTTTTTAACATGGACTCTGACTTTCAGCTCCCGCACCAGTATCAGGATCTGAACCGAGCAGATTTGATCATTTGCAACAGTCTCCATGAACACCGACAACTGGCAGGCATTTACCCGTGTCCGGTTTTGGCCCTGACGGCCAATGCCCTCTCTTTTGACCCGGTTGAGCTCTCCCTGGCGGCCAAAGACAAGGACCTGGACCTGCTGCACACCGGCCTCTCTTTTACGCCCATCATGCGGGAAAAAGCGCAGTTTCTCTTCAGGCTGGCGACCATTGATGATCCCAAATTAAAGATCCGTTTTCATCATGGCTTTATAAAAAACGACGAGTATCTTGCCGCAATCAGGCAGGCCAAGTGCGTGCCCGTCTTCAGCGCCCGTATGACCGGAGGAATTCAAACACGGTCGATGGATACCTTATGTAATGGCGGTGCGCTTCTGCTTGGCGGGGAAGATACCGCTGTTGAATTATTGGGCCCGCTGCGCGATCGAGTCCGGGCGGTTAACG
Source organism: uncultured Rhodospirillaceae bacterium (assembly GCA_964000975.1). GTDB lineage: Bacteria > Pseudomonadota > Alphaproteobacteria > Rhodospirillales > UBA2165 > TMED167. The sequence continues at coordinate 3,905 of CAXFCV010000394.1, forward strand.
CCACCGACCTGGGGACAGCAGAGACTTTATTGGAGTTAGGGAAAGGCATTAAGCACGCGCCTCCCGGCCAGGCGTCAGTCAGACAAGCACTTGAGAGGCTCTTCCGGCCCGAAGGAGGCTCAGCAGCACGGCTTCTCAAATTTGGCCTTTTTGAATGGGCGCGCAACGGTTACCG
>CAXFCV010000395.1:0-1791 GCA_964000975.1 uncultured Rhodospirillaceae bacterium
TACCTGCTTAGAGACTGGGATGTCATTATTGCTAAAATTGATCAATGGCTCCCCAGAGATCACGCCGAGACCGTTCGCGGAATCATCAGGAGCATTGATGAGACGATAGCAGGATTTGTTAGGGGGCAGGGTATTGTTATTCTATTTCTTGCCGCATTTTACGGCATAGGCTTAACCCTTACGGGGCTTGATTTTGGGTTGTTGATAGGGATAGGTGCCGGCCTCATTTCCTTTGTTCCTTATTTTGGCATGCTGATAGGATTGGCAATTAGCCTGACTGTCGCGGTTGTTCAATTCGGCGAATGGGCGCCCGTGGTTTTTGTTCTCGCGGTATTCGGATCTGGGCAAATTGTGGAGTCATTTTACCTGACGCCAAAGCTGGTCGGCGGGAGCGTTGGGTTGCATGCGCTCTGGGTGATTTTTGCACTGATGGCTGGCGGCGCGTTATTCGGTTTTACCGGCGTTTTACTTGCGATACCCGTGGCTGCTACAATCGGGGTGCTGGTACGGTTTTTCCTAATACGCTATCTGGAAAGCGCGCTGTATTTGGGCCGTAATACGACTGCTTCCATATCAGACGCAGAAGAAAAATAGTCGTGTCAGAAGTCCGCCAGCAGGTATTTGATTTTGCGGTGCGCGCCTCGTTGGGTGGAGAGGACTTTTTGGTTGGCCCTTCGAACCAGGACGCGGTGGGATGGCTGGATAAATGGCCAGACTGGTCTGGTCCGGCGTTGATCATCCATGGTCCAGCTGGGTGTGGGAAGTCGCATATTGCCAATGTTCAACTGGCCCGGTGTGCTGGTGTCTTGGTCACGCAGGCCTTGCTCAAAGACGCTGGGTTGCCAGACATCTTGGAGCGCGGCCCACATTATGTCGTGGACGACGCGGACTCTGGTTTTGAGGAAGAAGATTTGTTGCATCTCTATAATGGGCTTGCGGCCGCCGGCGGAACTCTTCTTTTGACCGCGAGAGCTTCCCCTGCGCGCTGGAAAAGCCAATTAAAGGATTTAGACTCTCGATTAAAGGCTGCCGCGTCTGTTGCAATCAGGCAACCGGATGATGACCTGTTAGAATCTGTGCTTGCTAAACAATTCTCCGATCGTCAACTTCTTGTGGATCAAGATGTGATTTCATACGCCGCAAAAAGGATGGAGAGATCGCTTGCGGAAGTGCGGACCATTGTAGACAAGGCGGATAAGCTCTCGCTGATGGAAGGCCGCAAGGTCACGATGCCGCTCATCCGGGGACTGCTTCCCGTAAGCTCGGCCGGATAAAACGGGTTTATTTTGTCTCCGGTAGGCGCCGTCCCTCTGAATTTCTCGTGGCCACGAGAGGGTGAGCTAGTATCGTCCGCCGGTCCCACACCGCAATTGTTTTGCTTCGGAATGGGTGCGTGAACTCGGGTTCGTCCTGTGCTTCAAATTTGTCGTAATAAGAAATGACCTTCGCTTTGGGATGGTCTTTAAGCCAGTTTACCACGTCTCCCTGGCCGGTCACTGCTACGGGCTTTGTCAGGCGTCCCAAGAAGTTAAACTGGCCATGGTACTTGCCGAAATTAGCGATGGCAACGCCCTGTTTTTGCTGATCTGCTATGTAGGTCGCAATCGCTCGCATGTCATAGGCTCTGCTCAGTGCGGGGCTGGCTACCGCGTGAATGACCCAAATCGTTACCGCACTGGTTGCGGCAATAGACAGGACGCGGCTGAGCACCGCCTGTGGCGGGCGCAAAAGCAGCACCACAGCAATTAAAAATAGTGGGCCGGACCAGATCCGGGTGGTCTGATCGATCCA
>CAXFCV010000396.1:0-12613 GCA_964000975.1 uncultured Rhodospirillaceae bacterium
CCCGGCAACATGTTTGTCCCGATCGATCTTTTGTCACCGATTTATGAGCACATGGTGTCCACCGGCCTTGCGCAAGGCCCACATCGTCCCTGGCTCGGTATGTACACGGCAGAGGCGATGAACCGGCTGTTTGTCTCCGGGGTCATCCCCGATGCGCCCGCTGATCTGGCCGGCGTGGAAGCCGGCGACTTGGTTTACGGCATTGATGACGAATCCGCGACATCCCTCTCTGGACTTTACCGGAAACTCTGGTCCGCTGGGGATGCAGGAACCGAGATTGTGCTCAACCTTCGAAGAAACGGCGAGGACATTGATGTGACTGTCGAGACTGATAGCCGCTATAGCTTCCTGGAAAAACGCGCTAACCATTGAGCATGCCGCTGGCAAAGAAGCATATAACGGGGTATGTCTCCCCCACAAACACACACGCCCCATGACTGGTCTTTGAGTATTATGAGCCCATTAAGTGAAAAAATATCCCGGCGGCGAACATTCGCGATTATCTCACACCCTGACGCCGGCAAAACAACTTTGACGGAAAAGCTCTTGTTGTTCGGAGGCGCGATCCAAATGGCCGGCGCCGTCAAGGCCAGGGGCGACGCTCGACGCGCTCACTCGGATTGGATGAAGGTTGAGCGGGAACGAGGCATTTCCGTCGCATCCTCCGTGATGACCTATGATTTCAACGGATGTACATTTAACCTCCTGGACACACCAGGCCACGAAGATTTTGGTGAAGACACCTACAGAACCCTCACAGCGGTAGACTCTGCCATCATGGTCATTGACGCAGCAAAGGGAATAGAGACTCAAACCCGAAAACTCTTTGAAGTCTGCCGCTTACGAGACATCCCGATTATAACGTTTGTGAATAAATTGGACCGCGAGGGTCGGGACCCGTTCGACCTTCTGGATGAGATTGAACAGACACTAGCCCTTGATGTGACCCCGGCCAGTTGGCCGATTGGCATGGGTCGAAATTTTAAGGGCTGCTTCGATGTTCTAAAAGAACGACTCGTGCTCATGCCAAAGGGCCACGCGACAGATAACGCAAACGATGTGGCCGGCCACATTCACGAGATCGACGGTCTCTATGATCCGGCTCTGGACGCGGCCTTGTCTCAGGAAACCGCAGAGAGGCTTCGGGAGGATATCGAAATGGCCCAGGGGTTATGTCCTGAGTTTGACCTCGGCTCCTACCGGGAGGGGCATTTGAGCCCTGTTTTTTTTGGCAGTGCCATTAATAATTTTGGGGTTCGAGAATTATTGGAGGGCGTCGCGGCAATGGCCCCGCCCCCCCAACCTCAGGCCACAGAAAGCCGGAATGTCGACCCTGTCGAGAGCAAAGTCAGCGGTTTCGTCTTCAAAATACAAGCCAATATGGACCCAAAACACAGGGATCGGATCGCCTTCTTCCGACTATCCTCTGGTCATTTTAAACGCGGCATGAAACTTCACCATGTGCGGAGCGGCAAATCAGTTACTCTGCACAATCCTGTGTTGTTTCTGGCACAAGATCGCGAAACTGCGGAAGAGGCCTGGGCCGGAGATATCATAGGTATTCCCAATCACGGGAATTTGCGCATCGGAGACACCCTCACCGAGGGTGAGGATATACGCTTTTCTGGAATCCCGAGCTTCGCCCCGGAACTACTGCAAACAGTTCGGCCGGAGGATCCCCTGCGCGCCAAACACCTCGGGCGGGCACTGGAACAGATGGCGGAGGAGGGAGCGGCCCGGGTTTTTAGACCCCGGATGGGCTCCGAATGGATCGTGGGAGTGGTTGGGTCTCTGCAATTCGATGTACTGGCGGACCGGATCCGGACCGAATATGAAGTCCCCGTACGATTTGAACCCACGTCCCTTTATACGGCTCGGTGGATTGAGGCAGATGACCATCTTATGTTGAAAAAATTTTCAGGAACCAATAGCGCGGCCCTTGCAGACGATCACGACAGAGCGCCCGTCTTCCTCGCGCGAAATGCTTGGCACTTGGACAAAACAGCCGAAGACTGGCCGGATATCCGGTTTCTCAAAACTAAAGAACACACAGCCTAATTTTCCCCTGCACGGTCGCCCCCGCCCGCTTCGCCAGACCGTATTTTGGAGCCTCTAAATTAAACCGGGGTGAAATAGCACCTCTGGGCACGCGAACACCATAAGCCCAAAAAAAATGATCTACGCTGCGGACAGCTTAGATTGGCGTAAGCGGCACCCAGGAGCCTTCCAATGTTGGTGAGGGATGCCATATATTGACAGGGTTGTACATTTGTTGGCGATCACGAGGTATGGGACGGGATACATCGGCGCGAATTCATCCACCCGCTAAACTAGATCTCCCTTATCGGCCTCAGTTAACTCCGGAGGATTTCATGAAAAGCAAAACCCTCGTGTTTGGAGGCACCATCATTGGCGGCATTGTAGCTCTTTTCGTAGTTGCAGCCATTCTTGCTTTTTCCTCCATCGACCCTTTTATCAAGGGAGCTGTCGAGGAGGTCGGTTCGAAGATCACCAGAACGACAGTCAAACTGGATAATGTCTCCACCAACCTCACTGCAGGCACGGCGTCTTTATCTGGATTAACCCTGGGAAACCCGAGTGGTTTTTTCACGCCACATGCGTTTCAACTGGGTTCCATTACCGTGAAGATGGACACTCGAACGGTCACAAAAAAAACCATCGTCATTAGAGAAATAATCGTCGACATGCCCAACGTGATCGCCGAATTTAAGAATTTTATTTTTGACCACTTGACCGCCAGTAATTCGATCCGACAAGCGGTTAAGGCCTCTAACTTCGCAACGATCCAAAAAAATATTGCTGCCTCACTCGAAACTACGGACAGCGACGCAAAAAAGGGCAAACCTAAGTTTATCATTGAGAAACTTAGAATGAACAATGTACAAGTCCGTGCCGTTTCCCAGAGTGGTATAGTTTTTGATAAAATTTTACCCTCCATCTCTTTTTCGGTTGATAACATCGGGAGAAAAAAGGGAGGTTTGTCACCTGAGGAAATTGCAAGTGCCCTTGTGCCCAAGGTTCAAAACGCGGTAATCCGCGCAATTTCTCTTGATCTCACGAAGCTCGCCACCCATGTCTCAAAAAACGTCGGCAGTGCAGCTGGCGGCACCAGCAACGCCAACGAGGGCGTCGCTGATGAACCAATAAACTCTTTAGAGAGCAAGAGCACTAAATGATGGATTTCACGCTTGATCCCCGCCTCGAGGCTGATACCTTCCTGTTGACAGATCTGCCTCTGTGCCGGGTCTTGCTAATGAATGACAGCCGGTACCCATGGCTCATACTGGTCCCCCGACATCATGGCCTCCGGGAATTGCACGACCTTTCACGGGAGGATCAGTCGCGGCTAATGTCGGAGATTACGCTCACGACTGAAACGCTGCAGGGAAGTCATGGGCCCGATAAGATAAATGTCGGCGCACTTGGCAATATTGTGCAACAGTTGCACATTCATGTGCTGGGCCGTTTTGACGGTGATCCAGCCTGGCCCGGACCGGTCTGGGGTATCGGAGAGCCCGCAGCATATTCTGAAACAAAAGCGAACTCTCTTATCATAGAGTTTAGCAATCAACTCAGACGCTTATCACCCTAATTGGCCATAATGACCACCGCCTAGGTAATCAACAGGACCTCGGGATCATCTGAATATAGCTTTTCCACAAGACTGGCCCGTCTTGCTAAAACGGCGCGTTGGTTGAGATATCCTTTATCAGTGATCTCATTGGCATCAATATTGGGCGGCTCCGTCATCAGCAGCGCTCGTGCGATGCGCGTGCTGCTGCTGGGGTGTTCAACGTTGTATGCCTTAAGCGCGACCTCAAGGGTCTCCCTCACCTCAGTGGAGGCGATCACGTCGGCAAGCTCTGCATCGTCTGCAATTTTGGAACAGAGGCCCCGGCATCCGGCAACGTTGGGAAAGATTAAAATACCCAGAGCCTCTTTATCGTGACCCGCAATAGCCACATCCTGGATGATGTTGGCAACGGCGGAGACGATATGGGTACGAAGACCACCCACGAATACCCATGTACCCGACGACAACTTGAAGTTCTCTGACACCCTTCCATCAAATACGATGCCTTTTTTCGGGTCAGCGGGATCCTCGAAGCGGGCTGCATCACCGATACGATAGAAACCGTCATCATCAAACGCCGACGCGGTCAGATCATCCCGCTTCCAATAGCCTGGCGTGACATTGGCGCCTCGCACCCGAATTTCCATTTTCTCTTCATTGGAGACGAGCTTAAGCTCACACCCAGGAATGGGAAGACCGATGACCCCTGCTTTTTCAATGTGCCAGTGAACGTGGGTACAATCCGGTGCCGTTTCTGTTGCGCCCCAACCTGCCAACATCATGACACGTTGGCCAGTCGCCGCTTCAGACTGAGCTTCCAATCTCTCCCAGGCGCTCTGGGTCAGTGCTGCGGCCGCATAAAATAAAACATCCAAATCTTTATAAAAATTGGCCCGAAGATCCAAATCTTTTTCCAGGTATGGAAGCAACATATCAAAACCGCGTGGCACGTTGTAATAGATGGTTGGTGAAATTTCTCTAAGGTTAGCTACGGTTTGATCAATTAAGCCAGGGGCCGGCTTACCACCATCTACATACATAGTGCCCCCATTACGAAGCATCATATTTAAGTTGTGGTTACCGCCGAAAGTATGGTTCCACGGCAGCCAGTCCACTGTGACCGGCGGGTGGTCATTTAAAAAGGTCCAAACCTGCGACATGGCCACCTGGTTGGAGCACAGCATTCGCTGGGTATTAATGACCCCTTTAGGCAAGCCTGTTGAGCCCGACGTAAATAAAATCTTTGCAATGGTATCCGGCGTTACTTTCTTTGCTGCGACATCGACGGCGTCTGTTACAACTGTCGAAAGTAAGGATGAAAATTCTGTCACCTCAGTATCTGCGGGTGCATTCCGGCTGACCACGATTTCCGCATCGCCGAAGTCAACTGCGGCAAGCGCATTAGCAAACTTTTCTCCATCCTCTGCAAACACCAGGCCCGGCGTGACCCACTCGGTTATGAACTTTAGTTTGCCAAAATCCTGCGACATCAAAGAATAAGCGGGTGAGATAGGCACGGCCGGAATACCCACATGCATGGCACCATAAAGTAGAAGCGCATTATCAACGCTGTTGTCGGAGATCAATGCCACCGGTCGCTCCGGAGAAAGCCCCCTATTCAACAAAGCCTGTCCGATGGCACGGACTTTATTGAGAAAATCATCATAGGTAATTTTTCGCCAGGTCCCGTCCACTCCAGTGCGGTCAGCAACAAAGACAGTATCCGGTGTTTTTTCAGCCCATTTTTCAATCCAAGCGCTCTGGCTTGCGGGATAAGCCCCAAGTAGTTGAGGAGACCGCAGGATCACTCCTCCATTGGCTAATTTTTCGACCTCTACCCCTGGTTCTGCAAGACTGATCCTTTTAATGGGTGAAATGGACATTGAACACTTTTCCTCTCATTAGTCTCAGAACACCCAGAAACCTTATTTACAATCTGCATCAACCTCGCGAGACAAAATAAACCCGGATTGACGCCAAGTGTCCCTGCAATCAAATATTAGGATTTGTGTTCTTCAAAATAGCCAAGAACCCTCTCAATAACGCCGTCAAGGAGCAACCGGTTCTTTCCAGCACCGCCCATGGTAGTAAAGCATTTTTGCCGGATCAATTGGAGCGTGGCTGGAGACCCGTCAGCGAATTCCAACCAGGGGTTTCCCCCCGCTGACTTGCCTTTTTTTCGGATGACGGGATTATAACGGCAACCGTTAACAGCAATGCCCCGAACGATACGACCATCGGTGCTGAAAAAATGATTCGCGCCCTCGATAACCGCCAACGTCACGTTGACCTCGGCGGCACGAAGCAAGCGCTCAAAATACTGGCAAGGCTCAAGATAATAGTGGCTCTCCGACCCTTTAATTATCAACAAGGGGAACGGGACTTTTACCGGCTCCGATATAACGTTACATCCTGGCTCAGCAGATGCCACCGCACGCCACGGCATGGATTTGAAGTCCGTTCTGCTATCCACTGACTTGAGTACTGTCCCCCCCCCGTAACTAAATCCTGTAAGAAAAACGTTTTTAGTATCAAAGCGGCGGTCTTTGGCCAAAATATCTTTCAGATCTAACGCATACTGATGGGAATTTGGGAAAGTCGTTTTCTCACTCGGCTGGATATCAGTTTTGTAGAAAGCATCCAGCGCGACGACGGCGAAACCGCGTTTCGTCCCCTCCCTCATCAAACGAGAGGAATACTCATCCGTTCGCCCTTTACCGCCCGGAAAATTTACACCGTCTCGGCTACTGCCATGCAGGGTGATGATTAATGGTAGTTTGCCTTGTGACCCCGGAGGTATCGCTATCATCGCGATTACGGGTTTCTGCTTACCTCGGCTTGTGCCGGAAAACTCAAATACTTCGGCTGTGTAAGTTGGCTTTTCAGCCGGCGAAGTAACACAAGCTGATACGCTTAATATGGCGCTCAACATCGATAACAATAAAACAAAACGATACATAGTTGTTCCTCTTGAGACGGTCAGACGAACGTGAGACTTCGACTTCTTGCACGTTGAGGTCCCTGCTTAAATTATTCAACCGCCTCCACGAACCGTAAATCCCGCACGACCCCATCCCCAAGTGCCTGGAGGGCAGACTGATAGGCGGATCCAGAATGCAACTCCATTGCCGCTTCCAATGAGTCAAATTCTATAACAGTAATGCGATCCTTGATGCCACTTTCATACACCTGTGCCGCGATCCCCCGAGCTAAAAAACGCCCGCCAGCGGCATCAATTGCCGGGCCCGCCAATTTCAAATATGCAGCTAATTTCTGTTGATCCCGGATCTCTCGGTACGCCGCAACCCAATAGGCTTTTTTCACCCGCGCCTCCCTCGCAGATAAGCATCGCTTTTAAAACCCCATTATCGCTCCGTCCAGCTTGACGAGAGAGTTCTGAGGCATTTTCCTCGCCGGCCTTCGCGGGTCCACATCAGATCACTTTCGACCAAAATCCAAAGAATAACCATGATTTAGTTTGAAGGTTCCATTTATACGCATCGTACAGCGGGTTCAACCCAGTCTTTCTGGGCTTACAGCATCTCAAAATTTATAAAACCCAAGACCCAGTTCCTAGAAATTTTTTACGTGATGTTAGGGGATTTTCTGTTCCATTATGTTGGCCATTAATAAGCAAGGATGAGTAGGTTTTGGGCTTAGAGGGATTTGTATTTTCTGATGAGACGTCGGACCTTTCTGATGAAGAATACCGCTCGGCGTGTCGAATCTTGAGTACCATTGAACGCCTGATAGAAGACAGAACCCGTGAAACGCTATCAAATCCCGGGGAAGCCTGTTTTTTCCTACCGGATGAGGGATGGCATCCAGAGAGCCAGCCATCATTCGAATTAGACGGTAGCACGCGGAATGCACAAACGTCTTATAATCTGCTGGCATTACAGGATCGCGACATTATCAAAAAGATGAGGCTTTATTGCCACGCCTTCACCGGCTATCAGCTGGCAACTCTGGAATTCGCTGACAAGCGGCCTTGGGTGTCTAAAAAATTACCGGACAACTGGGATGACACTTTGAGGTGCCTTGCCGGGCCACCGGATCAGTCCGTGTTTGATTACGTAAGGGTGTCTAGTGCTCTGCCTGAGCCTCTTAGAATTTCCCCCCCGAGAAGATTTGGAGAAATCGGCTGGCTTTGGGACGGAAAGATCATCAACTCAGATACAGAATCCTACTTGGAACGTCTGTGTTTGATGGAGGAAAATGGTGTTCTGGATTGGCTAACTAGGCGCCAGTGCGACAACGGAACAATAAACATTGTCGAAATCGGCGGAGGATATGGGGGTCTCGCCTATTTTCTCTCCCTTATTTTTGGTGAAAATCTCCAATACTCGATTATAGACATCCCCGAGTCCCTGGCATTCTCGGCGATTTATTTATCCATTTTACTTCCGCAGGCCGGTCACAAGATTTATTCTCAAGCCGCCCCTTTCAGCAGACAGTCAACCAATTCTTTTACCTACGTGTCCAATACGCTTTGCCCTTTATGGAGCCACGAAGCTCCAACAGCTGACCTGGTGATAAATACGCTATCTCTGTCTGAAATGTCAGATAGGCAGATAGAGCAGTACTGCAAACATATATCCAAAATCATAGACAAAACCGGCATATTCTTTGAGCAAAACCATCAGTCTGATCATCAAGGTCCGGGGGGGATCCCGCCCGCACATTTCAAAAACCTAAAGAAATGCCAATCAGATATTTTAGGCGATAACTACCCGCAAAGAAGAGGCCAAGCAAATTTATGGGTAAACCCGGCTTACCAGGGCTGACCCAGCATGTATAAAATTCTTATTGTCGGGGAGAAATGGTCGGCATGTAATCCAGAATTTGGGCTGTCCGCCATCCATCACAATTTTATCGGGTCCCTTTCGTCTACCGGCCTCGCCGAAATTCAAACATTTTTTTACGACGAGTATGCGCATAATACGCATCAATGCTGCGATGGCGCCTTGCTGGAGAAATGCCGCCTGGAACGGCCAGATTTCGTCATCCTTAGACTGGTTCGCGGCACGGACCTAAATCCAAGCCTGGAGACACTCCGAAAGATCCGGCAGCACACAACTGCCAAGGTGGTATCAATCCACAGCGATACGCATGATCAATTTGCGGCTAATTGGATGAATGATGTATCCCGCCATGTCGATTTGATCGTCGTCCAAGACTGTTACTCAATATACCCAAGACATATCTCGGATACAGACTCATTTATTGACCTTTGGACTCCTCAAGACCCCTCTATTTTCCACCTACCGGATGCGAATGACAGATCAATTGATGTCACTTTTATGGGCAGCGTGGACCGCTATACGGATCGCAAAATTTTCATTGGAATGCTGCAAGAACATCAGATCAATGTAACTCAGAAGGGTGGTCTTAGTGAGAATCAATTTTCGATAGTCGCCTATGCAAACCATCTTCGCCATTCGCGCATCGCCCTGAATTTTTCCCGTCCAGTTTTCGATGAACCCAACCACCACTGTAAAGGCCGTACCGTTGAAATTACGCTCTGCGGTGCTCTTTTGATGGAACAGGAGAACCCTGAAACAAAAAAATGGTTTCGGCCAGGTATCGATTACGTTTCGTTCACAAACGAGAGAGATTTGGTTGCGAAGGTAAACTATTATCTGACACATGAAGAAGAGCGTCATCGCATCGCTTCACACGGTCACATGACAGCCAGCATGCGGTATTCTGCTGACCAATACTGGAAAACTTTGTTCGGCCGGTTAAAACGGGATGAATAAATACGACGAGCGCACTTTTATCTCCTTCAACACCAGTATGTTTTTATCCACTCCGTTGGATAGTCCTCAGGGTTGGGACGCCCGGAAAAGACCACAACCTTGGTTATGGCAGGGGGACTTTGAGCGGCTCTTAGCCGATACGGTACGCACCACATATCTGGCCAGAGCTCTGCGTCAGGGGCCATAACGGCCACCCAATCTTGATCGCCATCATATTCACTGGCAATGGCTTGAGAAAAATTCGCTCGAACGTCGGGCCGGGACCCAGTTTTTAATAAAAATACCGACGTGTTAAAGCCTGGAACGTAGTCATTGTCCATGATGGCAAAGTCGCTGTCATATCGCAGCATCTGGTCGATACTTCCGGTCAACACCACATCCAGGTCAAAATAGAGAAATTTTTCCCCGATATCTGCCAGATCATCACTAAACAGCGATACTTTGTTCCACCAACCCTGAAAATTATTATCCGGGAGAGGCCAGACCTCAATTCCGTCATCGAGACCGTTGGTATCATCTGTGAAACAGACAAATCTCAGATCTACTTCAGAATTTCGTCGAACCATGCTTTGTAGCCGATTGACATATTCGGGCCCGTATTTTGTACCCTGTTTGACACATGCGACCGTTGCGGGATCCCTCTGGACGTTGGTAGCAGTTTTCACTAGAGAGGTTGAAAGCGCATTCACCCGCTTGAGACCAATCTCAGCCATTCTGTTCCCGGGCGCCATTTCATTAACTTGACTAAATTTCTGGCGGGCCTGATCAAATTTATTTTGGCGCAGCAGAATATGCGCGAGTTGGATGTGAGGCTCCAGTTCATTGGGATCAAGTGCAATTGCCTTAATCAAAGACTTTTCAGCATCCCCCAAGTCCCCCAGAAAACCTTGCGTCCGGCCCAAATAAAGTTGCGCAGCCTTAAGCGACGGATCCAACCTGAGGGCTGTTTTGAAGTTTTCTGCTGCGATCTCCAGCAAGGAATTATCAACATTGTGGTATCCAAGACAGAGGTGAAGATCAGGATCGTTAGGTGTCTGCTCCACAGCAGTCATGAGTAAAGCCAGCGATTTTTCATCTTCGCCTAAGCGTTGATACAGTTGACCAACAAATTTTTGATAGGCAGAGCCCTCTGGCAGTAACCGCACAATACCATCTAGGCAGGCGACGGCCTCTTTGATTTCCCCCCGCTCATCGTAAAGTAACGCCTGGGATAGCTCGTCATACAGATTAATTTTGGGCACTAAATGATCTCACATGAACCAGAAGCAGACTTGTGCCATCAGTATTCCTTACAGCGTCCACGAGCGACTATAAGTTACGCCTTGCAACATAGCCAATCAGCAAATGAAGCTAACCCACATTTGATCATACTTATTCTTTTTGATAAATGTCGGAGAGAGTCGACTGGGGTGGCGACTTCAAACCGCCCGTGATTCGCCTCTTGAGCTTGCGCTAAAGTAGACTGATCTTCTCCCACCGCCCAAGGTGACTTAAGTAAGCTTCACGGAATTCCGCAAAACCCCAATCCCAGAAATTTCAAATGTCATATCTTCTCCGTCCCGTAGCCAATTCGGATGGTTGGATCCTACGATTGAGCCGCCCGGGCTGCCCGATGCGATCATGTCTCCTGGAGCCAGGGTAAGAAATTCGGAGATGTGGGAAATTAAATAAGGGATATCAAAAAACATTTGGTTTGTCCCACCATCCTGCACGATATCTCCGTTTCGGCGCGTGGTGATGTGCAGAAGTGATGGGTCCGCAACCTCATCCTCAGTGATAATCCAGGGCCCGAGAGACCCGCAACGATCAAAATTCTTACCCGGGAAGTTTTGCGTTCCGGCTTTCCCCCAATTTCGCACGGTGCCCTCGTTCATGATGGTGTAGCCCATGACATGAGAGAGAGCATCCTCCTGTTGGATATGGCAGCCACCCTTGCCAATCACGGCAACAAGTTCGCACTCGTAATCAAGACTCGGGCATGTCTTGGGGACCTGTAGTGATTGACCCTGGGGGGCAAAACTATGGGCCAAACGAGCGAAGACGCTCGGGAATTTTGGACCTCCGTCCGCCTGCACTTCATGGTAGGCCGGGTAATTCCGTCCGGCACAGAGAATTTTGCGGGCGTTCGGTATCGGAAGGTCAAATTCTATCTCAACAATGGCATGGTCCGGGGGCTCAGCCGCGATGGATTGCAAGTCCGACAGTGCCCCTGCCTCTAATACACTCCGCAGAGTAGGATATGTACGACTAAAACGGTCGGATGCGTTGACAACCCCGTCTGGCGTTACTAGCCCGTAACAAGGGCGACCGTTTTTGGCGTAAGACAGCAGCTTCATGACATGTCGTTCTCAACTGTACTGACTTGACGTTGGAGGCCAGCAAATCGGCCCAACCCCTCCTCTAACGACCATTCGGCAAACGCGCCATCGGATGGCTCAATCGACCGCGGGTTCCAATGATCCGTCACTCGGTCGGTGTCGTATCCGTACTCAGCCGCACCCCCGCACGGGTTTCGAAAATACCAATAATAAGCGGACGTGACGTTGTGACGACCCGGGCCTAAATGGGTTTTCCAACCCAGCTCATTCATCCGCAACCCGCCCCCAAAAACTTCGTGAAAATCACGAACTTCAAAAGCGCAGTGATGAAACCCTCTGCTGTCCGGCATCTGAAACATGAATAAATTGTGGTGATCTATTGATTTGCCGCAACGCAGGAAACACCCACGACCCACATAAGAATCCGTGAGTTTGAACCCGAGACGCTCCCGGTAAAAGGCCGGCGTGCCCTCGATATCCTGAATATAAAAAACTGCATGGGCCAGATGTTGAGGGATAGCCTTTTCATAGAACGTGGCGGGCTGATCAAAGCGTGTTTCGTGTCCGGGACCGTTGTATTTGGTCTCTGCCGGTGGCAGGTCGATACGACCCGTCACGGCGAAACCAATGCCATAACCTTCCGGGTCAACAGCGTGTACAGACCCATCGTCACCAATCTGAACGTCTCGGTCTCTGGATAATTCTTCCCCAATCATGTCCACCGTATCCTGGGAGTCCGCAGCCCAAATAGTTTCTCGGACGGTGGGCTCGGCCACTACTGGCGGTGGCAACGATGGATCATCGTTCCTGCGGACCTCAACTTTGGCTCCGGAAGCGCACGCGAACAGACCGTGCTGGTCGTCGTCGTCACTCATCGACAAACCGAAGTCCCTCCAAAACCTCTTGCACTGGTCCAGATCTTCGACGCCATATACCAG
>CAXFCV010000397.1:0-3686 GCA_964000975.1 uncultured Rhodospirillaceae bacterium
CGCTCCCGTTGAAGGATGGTGGCTGGGAACTTTTCATGCATTGGGAGCCCGCATTCTCCGGTCCCACGCCGAGCTTGTTGGTCTCAAACCCAACTTCACCATACTGGATACGGATGACCAGATCCGGCTTTTGAAGCAGGTGATGGAGGGATATCAGATTGACGATAAAAAATGGCCGGCGCGCGTGCTCATGGGCGTGATACAGCGGTGGAAAGACAGGGGGCTGACACCGGAGAAAGTGACGGCAGAGGAAGGTGCTGATTTTGCAGAAGGAACGCTCACCAAACTTTACACCGATTATCAGGCCCGTTTGATGACCTTGAATGCCGCGGACTTTGGCGATCTCTTGCTGCATTGCATTACATTGTTTACCAGCAATCCAGATGTTCTGGCGACCTATCAGCGTAAATTCAGATATCTATTGGTAGATGAGTACCAGGACACCAATGTAGCTCAGTATTTGTGGTTGCGTTTGCTTGCCAATGAACATCGGAATATCTGTTGTGTCGGAGATGACGACCAATCAATCTATTCCTGGCGGGGGGCTGAAGTCGGCAACATATTGAAATTTGAAAAGGATTTTGGTGGTGCCCAAGTAATCCGGCTTGAACAGAATTACCGGTCCACGCCACACATCCTTGCTGCGGCGTCGGGGCTGATCGCAAATAATGAAGGCCGGCTTGGTAAAACTTTGTGGACCGGTTTAGAGGCAGGCGAAAAGGTTGCCGTGCAAGGTGTTTGGGATGGCGAGGAAGAGGCCCGTGCAATTGGCGATGAGATCGAGATTCGGCAGTCAAAGGGGCAAACCCTGGAAGAGATGGCGGTGCTTGTAAGGGCCGGGTTTCAGACCCGGGAGTTTGAGGAACGCCTAATTACACTGGGCGTCCCCTATCGGGTAATTGGCGGTCCGAGGTTTTATGAACGCCAAGAAACACGGGACGCCATTGCCTATCTCAGGGTGGTGGTATCTGCGGATGATGACCTAGCGTTCGAGCGAATTGTTAATGTGCCTAAACGTGGCCTCGGTCAGGCAAGTGTGCTGGCGGTGCATCACTTGTCGCGAGGACTGTCCATTCCGCTCTTCGAGGCCGCGCGGCAGATTGTCGAGACGGATGAACTGAAGCCAAAGGCGCGGAATTCGCTCCGTAACCTGGTACAGGATTTTGACCGTTGGAGGTCCAATCTGTCCGTTCTGCCTCCGGGTGAATTAGCTGCCATTATCCTGGACGAGTCTGGCTACACGGAAATGTGGCAACAGGATAAAACGCCGGAGGCGCCGGGGCGACTGGATAACTTAAAAGAATTGATATCGGGCCTTGAGGAATTCGCGAACGTCCAAGGTTTTCTCGAACATATCAGCCTGGTTATGGAAAACGATGAAAACGATTTGGACGAGAAGATAACGCTTATGACGCTCCATGCCGCGAAGGGGCTAGAGTTTGATACGGTGTTTCTGCCCGGATGGGAAGAAGGTCTGTTCCCCCATCAGCGGAGCTTGGACGAAGAGGGCCTCAAAGGGCTCGAGGAAGAACGGCGGCTCGCTTATGTTGGGATCACCCGGGCCAAAAAAGAGGCCCGTATCAGTTACGCTGCAAACCGGCGCATTTATAACCAATGGCAAAATGCTATGCCCTCTAGGTTCATCGATGAATTACCAGATGAGCACATTAATCATGGCAGTGATATTGGTCTGCATGGCGGTTTGTATCGGGGGTTGAGTGCTGGCATTGGCGCCCAAGCGGGGCTACGTTCTGCCAGGGCTTTTACAGATACCTCCCAGGTGGCTGATACATCTCATGCGCCCCGCCGGTCGGGTCACACACGTGACGGCATGGTGATTGACGCCGATGCCTGGAGCGTCGCCGCAACGTCCGCTGAGAGCGCCTTTAAAACAGGCGTTCGCGTATTTCACCAAAAATTCGGGTATGGCCAGGTTGTCTCTACGGATGGCAACAAACTAGAGGTAGAGTTTGAAAAATCTGGGACCAAGAAAGTAATCGACAGTTTCCTGCAACCGGCGTGATTGTAAGATAAACTTATGACGCCCGCCGCTTATCTACATCGCGTGATTCTCCGGGTCCCGTCAGAATACGCGGATTCGTTCGCGACCGCGCTGGAGACCCATATGGACTCCGTGGCTTGGACTGCGCGGGAGGGACAGCCAACGGCTCAAATAACGGGATTTGCGGAGGATCCGCCTGACGAAAAAGAGATTTCTGATGTGATTGCTGTTACAGCAGATGGCATGGGTGCTTCAGCACCCATTATTAAGTTCAACCTCATTCCCGTGCAGAATTGGGTGGTGGAGAATAGTCGGCAATTTCCGCCGATTATGGTTGGCCGGTTTTTTGTTCATGGAAGTGAGTATCAGGAACCAGTACCTCCCTCCCAAATCTCGCTGTGTGTGCCTGCAGGTGCGGCATTTGGGACCGGGGATCATGGATCGACAAAAGGGTGTTTGCTTGCTCTTGACCAATTGCAACGAAAACGGGTTCGAAACGCTCTGGATATGGGCTGTGGTTCCGGCATTCTTGCGCTCGCCATCGCTAAACGCTGGAAATGTCGGGTTTCTGCGTCAGATATTGACGTCGTTGCCAAGCAGACGACGCAGACCAATGCTTCTGTTAATGGTCTCCGCCGGAATTTCGATGTCTATGTTGGACCGGGTTACCGCAGTCGTCCCCTAAAAAACCAGTCCTATGATTTGATTGTGAGCAATATTCTGGCACGCCCGCTCATGCGTTTGTCCAGGGCCTTGTCCCTACGGGTACGCCCCGGCGGGACGGTCATTTTGGCTGGGCTTTTGGTTGCCCAGGAGGCACAAGTCATCGCCGCACATCGGCAACATGGTCTAAATCTGTCCCGCAGGATCAGAGTTGAGGGGTGGTCCACGTTGGTGTTTCAGCGCAGATGCTGAACCTGTTTCTGCGTGCCCTGGTGCTCATTTGGGACATCTCGTTAACTAAGAATGGCAAGCATTTCATCCACGCGGGTAAAGCGTTCGCGGGGTTGAGGCGCCCTCGCCCGAGCAAATTCCTGTTCCGAGATTTTTTCCCATTCCGGAAAGGTGACGCGCCGGACGTGTCGTTCAGCAAGCAACGCGTCAATGGCAGCGCCGCCGGCTTTTCCAGATGCAGCCACGTCTTGGATTATTAAGTCAACTACTTTGCGCGAATCAGGGCCATTTGTGGGAATGGTTCCAGAGGGCCCCCGTTTGGCCCAGCCAACAACGTATACACCCGGTTCAACTCGGCCGTTTTCGTTGGCTACAGTGCCGCCGTTTAAGGGAACGCCCTCGGGCGGTAATGTCTGATACCCAATGGCTGTCACCACGGC
This sequence comes from uncultured Rhodospirillaceae bacterium, assembly GCA_964000975.1. GTDB lineage: Bacteria > Pseudomonadota > Alphaproteobacteria > Rhodospirillales > UBA2165 > TMED167. Next base: position 3,337 of record CAXFCV010000397.1, read on the forward strand.
TCCGCAAGGTATGTCGAAGGTTTCACCGGTTGCTACCGCCCGGCCATCGACCACTTGAGTTTTCTCAAGTCTGATTCCCTCGACCCGATCGGCGCCCAAAATTTCCTTTGGTGAGGCGTAAAAACTAAGGTTCATTTTGACAGGTTTTTCCGGTTTGTCTTGGGCGGCCAAATCCTTCAGCAGGTTTAGATTTTTTTCCTTAATGCCTCTCTCCCGGCCCTCGAAATCACCGGTTACGTTATCCGGAAGCTGAGCGGCGTCTACGATGGCAGCACAGCGTTCGAGATCCTTGATCTCGCCCAGTTCTTTCGGCGTAAAGCCAGCCTCGACTGCGCCTCGCCGTCCAAACA
>CAXFCV010000398.1:0-9147 GCA_964000975.1 uncultured Rhodospirillaceae bacterium
CCAAAAATTTTCAATAAAGACACCATTGATTCTGAGAAGTTAAGTGATGGGGCCTTGAGGCGCGTTTTGCTGGACGACAGAATCACAAGCAACGACAATATACGTTTGGATCATTGGGACTTGGGATTAGGGTGCACCATTCCACTATCCGTTGCGGAGGGCGACATCACATGGCTTCAGGTGTTGGACGGAACAGTCCGGCTATCCGGCTCGGAAGGCACGCACGCATTAGGCAAACAGCATCTCACATTTTTGCCTGCCGGCTTTGAGGGTCGGCTCGAGGGTGATACGGGTGCTCAGATTCTTCATGCACGCGTTCCGGATGCTGCCCGATTTGATCCGGCTTTCGCGGACACCCCGCCGGGCTTTCAGATCGTCGATTGGTCGAAAGAACCGGTGCTAGACTCCACACATGATGCCCGTAAACGTATTTATTTTGTTACGCCGCAACTATTTGCTACCAAGGCAATCTCGGGAGAGATGATTATCTATCCGCCGAACACCGTTGCTTCCAACCACTATCACGAGGATGCTGAGCATTTTCAGTATGTGATTTCGGGCGAGGGCATTGTGCACACCAACGAAGAGCCACACCGACTACGACCAGGTGACATCGTTTATAACTACGAACGCGAGCCTCACTACTTTGAATGCGATGGATCGGAGAACTTTGTGTTTGTTGAGTTCTTCGTGCCAGGTGAATTTAAGACCGTTTGGGTGGAGGATGCGCCCATTTGCACCTGGGAGCCTACCGGCAAAAACATCCGAGGCGGTGCCCCATCCCGGGAAATTGGCGCCCATTCCTCACAGCCGGTGGAAACCCCGGCAGATGTATAGAAAGTTTCCGCCGGTGGCATTCGAACCCATAGAGTTCTCCGCTTTGTCGAAGGGTCGAGGGGTCGGGGTAAAAGTGACCTTAGGCGCCATCCACGGCGGCGGTGGCGTCGATTTCCACAAGTGCACCGTCGACGCGAGGAGTGCTTCCACACCGACTCAGGTGCTCGAGGCGGACCCGCTGTCACCGTAAAACATCCGTCACCGCTTGCATGGTTAGGGGCAGTTATACTCCGTTAGTCCGACCCACGGATATGATTTAAGCCGCCCCCAAATCTTCTCCTTTGAGGACCCGGTCAATCAATATTTTGGTTTCTTCAATACCGTAAAGGACAATGAATGAGCCCATACGTGGACCGGTCGATTGCCCGAGCAAGGTCTCATATAGGGCCTTGAACCAACTCTTTAGATCATCAAAGTCGTGTTTTTTGCCAACCGCATAGACCTCGGCTTGGACATCTTCCGCGACCGCACCCGGCGGCAGCGCATTCAGGGAGGTTGCCAAATCTTTAAGCGCAGCTTTTTCCGCATCTGTAGGGGCCCTATATTTCTTGTTCGGTTTTACAAAATCCCGGAAATACTCCACCGCGTATTCCGTGAGCCGGTCTAAAGTCGGCGCATTCTGCGGTGTCGCATCGGGCCGGTAACGCGCAATGAAGTGCCAGAGGACATCTTTATCTTCCGTGTTACATACGCCAGCCAGGTTCAGTAAAATATTGTACGAGAGATGGGCATTTTCCGCCGGGGGCTGGCCGTTATGGATGTGCCAGGCTGGATTTGACAGCCGGGTTTTCTTGTCTTGCTCCGGATATTTGGACACATGGCCAAGGTATTCGTCCACATTCTTTGGGATGACGTCGAAAAACAGACGTTTAGCCTGAGTAGGCTTCTGGTACATGAACTGGCTCAGGCTTTCCGGCGGGGCATATTTGAGCCATTCCTCCATGGACAGCCCATTGCCGCGGGATTTGGAGATTTTCTCGCCGGTTTCGTCTAAAAAGAGCTCGTATGTAAAGCCCGCTGGCGGGGTGCCGCCCAAAAGCCGAGTGATGGCGCTAGATAGCTTCACAGAATCTATCAAGTCCTTGCCCGACATTTCATAGTCCACATCCAGTGCAAGCCAGCGCATGGCCCAATCTGCTTTCCATTGCAATTTACAGTGGCCGCCAGTGACGGGCACCTCAGTGCTGTGACCTGCATCTTCGTAGACGATGGTACCCGCTTCTTCATTACGTTCAATCACCGGCACTTGCAGGACGATCCCTGTTTTCGGACAGATGGGCAAGAAGGGGGAGTAGGTTTTACGCCGTTCCTCGCCAAGTGTGGGCAGGATTACATTGATGACATTTTCATAGTTGCGCAGAATGCTTAACAAGGTCTCGTCAAATTCACCGGCTTTATAAGCGATCGTCGACGACTTGAACTCATAGTCAAAACCAAAGTCATCCAGGAAGGCTTGCAGGCGCGCATTATTGTGTTGGCCGAAGCTTTCGTGGGTGCCAAATGGGTCGGGAATGGCGGTTAGTGGTTTACCCAGATGGGCCGCCACCATTTCCTGTTTCGGGATATTATCTGGCACTTTGCGGAGACCATCCATGTCATCGGAGAAGGCAAATAGCCGCGTCGGGATGTCAGATAATTGCGCAAAGGCATGGCGCACCATGGTGGTTCGCGCAACCTCGCCAAACGTACCAATATGAGGTAATCCCGACGGGCCATAACCAGTTTCAAACAGAACATAACCCTTGTCCGGCGCGCAACCACGGAGTCGTCTCAGCAGTTGCCGTGCTTCGGCGAAGGGCCAGGCCTTGGAGTCTTGGGCCAGATTTCTCAGATCGGACACGGAAGGCGATTCCCTTTTCTATACGATGGACGGCGGACCCTAAGTGGCCGCCTCCTCGCCGTCAACACCGGTTTTATGCCGCGTATTGGTCTCTTTGTCCCAGCGCATTAGAATGCGTCTATGGACGCACCCGCCCCTTCTAGCGATCCGCCTATTCGGCTTCCCAATGCGCCGTTTCTTGCGGCCGATTACCGCCATGTGATTTGGTTAACGCCAGATGGCGAACTTACTGAAATGGATCACCGCTCGGCGGCCGGGCGGGTACAAAAGACACCCCCCATCTTGTGTCACACAAAATCCGTCGCCAGTCGCCTGAAGTGTCCAGTTTTCCCAGCATTTGACGTTCTTGAACTATTTGCCTTTGTCCGACCGGCACAGTTTTGTCTGCCGACAGTGTCTGGCCTCGCCGCTGCATTAGACTTAGCAGTGCCGGACAACCTCGAGGAATCGCCGGCGGCCTTGCTGTCCATTGCGGCCGGGCTTTTGGGTGAACTCGCCCATGCCAACAGAAGTGCCCGGCCCATCGCCTGGGCCATGGCGGAAGCAGGTTGGTCTTGGGGCATCTCCGTCCTAGCGGCCCTGGATCAAGGGCGCGAACCGGCGAGGGCGGGACATCCGTTGGACGGACTTCGGGTTTGGAACCGGCTCAAGGAGTGGGAAGACGCCGCACCGCCGCCGTCTCCGGGGAACGAGCCCGTTACCAGCGCGGAAATTCTGAAACGGCTGGACCAGTTGCTCGGGAGCGAGGCTGAAGACCGTCCAGAGCAAGCCACCTACGCTACCGATGCCGGACTCGCATTTCTGCCGAAAGAGGATCCGGAGCGCCCTCAGGCCATTATTGCGGAAGCGGGCACCGGTGTGGGCAAAACGCTGGGATATATCGCCCCGGCCAGTGTCTGGGCGGAAAAGAACGAGGCGCCTGTCTGGATTTCCACCTTCACGCGAAACCTGCAGCGGCAGCTGGATGGGGAACTGGACAAACTCTATCCCGACCCTGCAACGAAGGCGCTGCGGGCCGTCATCCGCAAGGGCCGTGAAAACTACATGTGCCTTCTCAATTTTGAGGATGCGGTTGCCCAAAGCCAGGGTCTAGAACGGGTCACTCTTGGCCTTACGGCGCGATGGATTACGGCGACCCGGGACGGTGACATGGTTGGCGGCGACTTCCCAGCCTGGCTAAGTGATTTGCTTGGCCGACGGCGCACCATTGATCTTACGGACACACGGGGGGAGTGTATTTATGCGGCGTGCCAACATTATGGCCGCTGTTTTATCGAAAAATCAGTCCGCCGGGCCCGCCGGGCCCGTCTTGTAGTGGCCAATCATGCTGTGGTCATGCTGAATTTGGCTTTGGGGGCAGAGGGTGAGGGTCCCACACGCTACGTGTTTGATGAAGGTCATCATCTTTTTGACGCTGCGGACAGTGCATTTTCGGCGCATTTGACGGGTGCCGAGACGGCAGAACTTCGTCGCTGGATACTCGGCGCAGAGGGCAGCCGCGCGTCGCGGGCGCGGGGTTTGAAAGCCCGGATGGAGGATATTTTAGGCGATGACGAGTCATCGCGGGAATATCTTAATGACATTCTCGTCCGGGCCCGCAGCCTCCCCAATCACGGTTGGCTGCAGCGGCTTTCCGATGGTATGCCGCACGGGGCAGCGGAACAATTTCTTTATCTCGTGCGCCGGCAAGTTTATGCCCGGGATCCTAATTCGAACACGCCTTTTGGGCTGGAGACGGAGGCGGTGCCGCCGTTGCCGGAAATCCTGGCTCACGCGTCGGCGTTCACGGACAGTTTGGGAGGCCTCCTTCAACCGGCTCAGAGTCTTGTGGCGGCTCTCTTGGGGCGTCTGGAGGACGAGGCAGAAGAACTGGAAACGTCGACCCGTCAGCGTATAGAAGCCGTGGCCCGCAGCTTGGAGCGTCGGTGCGTTTTGCAAGTCACAGCCTGGTGCGGCATGTTGGACGGACTTGCTACGGATACACCTGAGGAATTTGTTGATTTTTTTGGAGTGGAAAGGATCGGTGGACGGGATTTAGACATTGGCATGCACCGCCATTGGCGAGATCCGATGAAGCCTTTTGCGGGATACATGACGCGAACAGCGCAGGGAGTTGCGGTGACATCAGCGACGTTACGCGACGGCACTGGTAATGATGACCTGGATTGGCAGGCTGCGGATCTCCGCACGGGTTTCCGCCATTTCCCCGGGGGGGGAGAGCGCTCCCGCTTGCCCTCTCCCTTTGATTACGCTGAGCAAACCCGGATCATTGTTGTCAGCGATATTAATAAGAATGACATCGGACAGCTCGCGTCAGCCTACCGAGGGTTAATGTTGGCGTCTGACGGCGGTGCGCTTGGTCTATTTACTTCTATTGCGCGGCTCAAAGGTGTCTATGAGCGATTAGTGGCCGATGCGGAGCTTGATCATCTTCACTTGCTGGCGCAGCACATAGATCCGCTAGATACAGGTACCCTGGTGGATATTTTCCGCGCTGAGACCGACACCTGCCTTTTAGGCACCGATGCAGTGCGAGATGGGGTGGATGTCCCTGGTCGATCTTTGCGGCTGATGATCTATGACCGGGTGCCGTGGCCACGACCGACAATTCTCCACAAAGCACGGAAGGATCTCTATTCACGGGAAATGAACGGTGGTAATTTTGACGATCTGATCACACGGCTTCGCTTAAAGCAGGCCTATGGTCGGCTCGTGCGGCATGGCGATGACAGGGGCGTTTTCGTGATGCTGGACAAGGCCATGCCCTCCAGAATGAAAGGCGCTTTCCCGGACGGTATGGATGTTTACCGCGTCGGGTTAGCTGAGGCGGTCCGTATTACGCGGGAATTTCTGGAAACGATCTAGTTTTTCTCTTATGTCTGGAAGGCTGCAAGTTGTTACACAGGGCTTAAAACCGTATTGACCGCGAAAATTTGCCTTATCCGTCCGTCAATTGTGGTGCCCGCCCACAATATCACGACCATTTTTACACCGCCTTTAGGGATGGCATATGTGGCCGGTGCTCTGCGTGAGGCGGGGTTTGACGTCCAGTTTATTGATGCTTTGGGGGAGTCTTTAGATACCCGGCATCCGGCGGACTATAATTGTTATATCTACGGCTTGTCTTCGAGAGAGACCATTGAAAAAATAGATCCGGATACTGATATTATCGGCGTTGGATTTGGTTTTTCCTTCGAATGGCCGACATGCCGGGATCTGGTTAGAGACATCCGCATAAATTTTCCGGACGCGATTTTGCTGGGGGGCGGTGAGCATGTCACCGCGATGCCGGAGCAGACGATGCAGGATACGGGGCTTGATATTGCTCTGCTGGGCGAAGGTGAAGAAACCGCTGTTGAGATTGTCCAGGCATATGCTGATGGGACACTAGAACTCTCCAAAATACTTGGCATTACGTACGTCTCCACATCCGGCGAAGTCGTGCAAAATAAACGCCGTCCCCGCAAGCGAGATCTGGATGAGATTGCCTGGCCCGCGTGGGACCTTATTCCGATAGAAAATTATCTTGATCGAGGCTATGGATTTGGTGTTAACCGGGGCCGATCAATGCCCATGTTGGCCAGTCGAGGATGTCCATACCAGTGCACGTTCTGCTCCAATCCATCCATGTGGACAACGCGTTGGATACCGCGGGATCCCGATTTACTCCTGGATGAGATGCAGTTCTATCAGGAAAAATACGGCGCTGAAAATTTTGATTTTTATGATCTCACCGCGATCATAAAGAAATCATGGATTGTGGATTTTTGTCGGAAGATTGAAGAACGGGGAATGAACTTTACTTGGCAACTGCCTAGCGGGACGCGAACGGAAGCAATCGATGGTGAAGTTGCATCGCTTTTGTACCGGTCGGGCTGCCGGAACATGTCCTATTCCCCTGAAAGCGGTTCGCCAACGGTGCTCAGGCGTATTAAGAAGAAAATTCACCGGGATTCCGTTATTAGATCCATCTCCGATGCGACCAAAAACGGAATGAACATCAAGTGTAATATGATTTTTGGCTTCCCCGGTGAGACTTTTAAGGAAGTATGTGAGTCATACGGGTTTATAGTGCGTATGGCGCTGGCAGGGGCCTTTGATGTCAGCATCTGGGCATTCTCGCCATATCCAGGATCAGAATTGTTTGCCGGAATCTTAGGTAAAGGGGGATTAAAAATGGATGATGATTATTATAACAGCCTTAGGTCTTACGCTGACTCATCATCCACAATTTCCTATAGCGAACATTTTTCCGACGGTCAGCTCAAACGCTTGAGAATTTTTGGCGTAATTTTATTTTATCTCGTCTGCTGGACAAGGCGCCCTTACCGACCGTTTAAAATTATCTGGACTGTATTGCGTGGCAGGCAAGAATCTAGATTAGAACAAGGCCTTGCAAACCTTTTTACCCGATCGCAATTTAATAGCATTGAGTAAAACTTTAGATTTTTATGGCTTTGGGATTTTAATTTGTTTCGATCCATGTCCGGACCTGAACCCAGTCCGACGCCGATTTTTTTAACAAGTAAGAACGGTCAGGTAATATAGGAAAGCCAAAAACGGTGTCCATGCCATCAAATGAAGAATGGATAAGGACAAATTCCGGCTTACTGTTTTTGAGTCTGCTATTTAGGGCTTTCACATTGGGTGGGTGAAACGCACTCATCACCCCAACATAACCTGCGGAATTTCCGGTTCTAAATTTGGTAATTACACCTACTTCGCCGTTACCTTGCGGGTCTACAATAAAATAACGCGCGTCCTCGGAAATTTCGGCCTTTATATCCCGAGCAACCATCTGGAAATATGGTTTTCGGCCTTCGTGGTCAAACCGCAATTTCTTAGCAAAAATTAGTGGTGCAATTAGTAGGATTACTATCGCAGCGACACCAAACTGCTTGTGCCATACTTTTAGGAAGTGAGATCTACAATAAACGAGTGCCAAACCATAGGTGCAAAATATACTAGCAAACAACCCTACGTGAATATTATAGCGCCAATAGGAAGCCACCCGAAGAGCATCTGCCTTCCCAAACGCTGCAACATAAGTAAAAAAGAGAAAAGCATTGTAGCCGAGAAACATTCCGCTTGTTAAGACAGCTAATCTATCAAGTGATGTTTCCATTCGCCACAGACCCCTAATACCAAACACGAGGACTACTGCCACTATCAGGAAGTAAACGCCTTTCTTGGAAGCCACGGTCAACATAGCGATGAGGATTTCAGGGATCAGTTCAATAAACCAATTATCAAATGGACGTATGACGAACTCAGAACCGCTGAGGTGAGCGGCGACATGGAAGCGCCAAGTGGTATAAACGACCAGTGGGGGAATTGTAAGAATTATGACGCGTTTGATTAAGGCGCCTGAGCTAATACGAGGGTCGCGAAGGCCAATTATAATTATTGAGATGATCAGAATTACAAAGAGAACGAGATTAGCCTGACGTAAATTTATGTGTACTGCCAATGTTAATGCAGATTGCCAGGCTAAATGCATTGCTGCTCGATGTTCTTTGTTTGCCAGAGCGTCTAACATCATCCAAGTAAGTATACCTGCCAGTGCAATCGTTACGGAGGTTGAAGTTTCCGAATAAGCAGTCAGCACAAGCTTTTGGACAAAAGTAGGATTGAACAATGTTACGAGGAGGCCTGCCAAGGCCACCATCATCCAGTTTTTTGATTTCTCTTTGTCAGGCTTCCCCAAACCAATACGAGCAACTTCTAGAAGAACTAACCCAAAAGTTAATAATACGAGTAGGTTTAAAAGGGCTCCGGAATTTTCAACGAAGTCCCCAACTAAACGGCTGGCCAGATACATCAATATTGGCCAACCATACGGATAGGCAGGATAACTAGCTCCAGTTATCGAATGAACTGAGTCCGGAAATCTATCGTGGTCGAGTAAAAAGCGGGCGCTTGGAAGCCAGTGTGAGAATTCATCCCATTGCGAAGCCACCATGCCCGAGATCAGGATCCAAAGAGGTATTGTAATTACTACTAATTTTATAAAACTGTGATCTAAAATTGATTGCTGGGTCAGCAGTAAATAGACGAACGATACCAACGCCAGAATCCCAAGAACGATAGAGATCGTTGTAAACGAAAGATCCGTTAACACACCACCTAACGTAAATAACAGTGTGGTTACAGCCCATCCGAAAAACGGAGTTGCAACCCGCATGGCGTGTCTGCCAATGACTACGGAACCAATTAGAGACAGACCGAGCCAAACCGTAAACGTAGATACGATGCTTACTACCTGGTGGGGACCACTCAAAAAATAGTTTAAATAACTATCCATGGTTCATTACTAAAACAGCATATACAGGTGGGCTAAAATGATGAAAAAAGGGCCGCATAACATTATGCGGCCCTCCTCAGATTTTAGTAAAGGGCTGCTACATCATGCCGCCCATACCGCCCATACCGCCCATGTCAGGTGGCATTGCCGGAGCCGCTGGTTTATC
>CAXFCV010000399.1:0-1902 GCA_964000975.1 uncultured Rhodospirillaceae bacterium
ATCCGTATCAGCCAAAGCCGCCGCGCCTCCGCAAGCATCGATCCCAATCACCTCACTACCCGGCGCATGGATTAGCCAGAAATTGTCACCACCGAGCCCGTTCATGTGAGGATACACCACTGTGATGGTTGCCGCCGCTGCCACCATAGCCTCAATCGCGTTGCCCCCTTCCTCGAGCACGCGAAGCCCAGCACGGGCGGCTAAATGATGAGGTGCTGTGACCATACCGCCATAGGATCGTGAAGCTTGAAGCATCAATTTATTCTTTTTTTTGAAGTTTTGCCCATGACATCTATCCAAGTCTCAAGAGCGACAACCAGTCCGGCGACCACATCCCAACCGGACGTATGACCGATTCGATCGACAGCGGCAAGAGTCTCATCATCGATTTTCTCACCTAAACTAACAACACGCATTAATCGAAGGATGCCGTCGGCTGCTAGGCCGTCCGCCGCCGCACGCAAGTGCGACCGCGAAACGAAATTGAGAGCGCTCTCCTCCCAATCGTTGATAATCCGCCAAATGTCCTGCGCAAAGCCGTCCTCACCAACTCCATAAAGACCGATCATCATGCCGCCAAGGAAATCGTCACCGGACGGTGTCAAACCAGGACCCAACCCTGATAGGGCCGCCACATCAGAAGGGGCCGGCTGGAACAGTCGGCGTCTGGATAGCGCTAAGGATAAGGCTTTAAGTATACGACAAATTGGCCCTTCAGCGACCATGGCGAGCGAAGATCGAATATGTAAATTCGATGGCGCCACAAATTCTGCCAATCCATTCTTCGGCAATCTGTCGACGACTCTGGCGCGCAAATGGGCAATGCCTCTCGAGGTCATTTCCACATCGATGGCAGCTGGGCGTGGCGGTATCCATTCGGTTGCTTCCCCAAAGGTGATTACCAAACCCAGTCCTAACGCCATTTTGCGGGACCGCAGCACAGCATGCTGTCCCACCTGCACACCGCTTGCCCGCCAACTTGTCGTTACAGGGGTATTAGTCACGATTGTCAAAGGCCCGTTATACATACCGCCCACAGCAACACATAGAAGACCATTCTCTGTTCGGACATAAAATGTCTGTTCAAAGACCGCACAGACTTCACCCAAAATTGATTCTTCGAGCGTCGATCTTGCCATTGGCCCGATGGAACAGGCTGACACGTGCCAAGGGTTACAGGTATCAAGCATCTTCGGCCAGGACGTGTGTTCCGGTCTCACCATGGAGCGCAATCATAGCTTCGTCCAGATGCGCGATTATAACCCGCTCACCGCCGCCTTCGAGGAACCGCAATGCCGCGTCAATTTTTGGCCCCATGCTGCCGGGAGGGAAATGTCCTTCGGCGTGCAATGCGCGAAGCTCTCGCATCGTAACCTGATCAAGCTCGCGCTGCTCCGGCTTACCAAAATTGACGGCCACTCGCGGGACGGCGGTTAGGATCATGAGAAGTTCAATACCCAAGACATTTGCCATATGAGCCGAAGTGAGATCCTTGTCGATAACCGCCTGAACGCCTCGTCGGATGCCTTTGGGACCTCGAACAACAGGAATCCCTCCACCACCGCCAGCGATCACAATGGTACCGCGGCGCGCGAGAACCTGAACCAGAGAGATATCGCAAACATGCAGCGGTTTTGGCGACGGCACCACGTGCCGCCAACCGCGCCCGGAGTCCTCCTTCATCCGCCAACCCATCTCCACTTCAATTCGGCAGGCCTCCTCCTCTGTATAGAAGGCGCCAATAAACTTACTAGGAGAATCAAAGGCTGGGTCGTCTTCATCCACCTCCACTTGGGTCAACAGACAGGCTGCATGGCGAGAACTATCGGCATCCCGCAACGCATTTTCGAGGGCTTGCACCAACAGATAAGCTATACCCCCCTGAGAGTGGGCCACGCAGAT
>CAXFCV010000400.1:0-2305 GCA_964000975.1 uncultured Rhodospirillaceae bacterium
CCAGTCCGGCCCAATCGACCCGACAGGCCGGAATTATTGCACCCGAGAGCGATGCCGCGTCGTCGCCTAGCCAGCAAAAATGGAAGATTGGCTTTCATGCATGCTATCGCGCATATCGAACTGAATGCCATCGATCTGGCATGGGATCTTATAACCAGATTTACGGGCTCACGTTTACCGAGGGAATTTTATGACGACTGGGTCGAAGTGGGGGCAGATGAGGCGCGCCACTTCACCATCTTGCAAAAATATCTTGAAGATCACGGAAGCTCTTATGGCGAACTTGCTGCCCATGACGGGCTATGGGAGGCCGCAGAGTCGACTTCGGACGATATCCTTGCACGGCTAGCCATTGTCCCCCTCGTCCTTGAGGCCCGGGGCTTGGACACAACACCGGGGGCTATTCAGAAACTAAAATTAGTGGGCGATGAGATCGCCGCGTCAATCCTGGATACAATCGCAAAGGAGGAAATTTCTCACGTAGCGGCCGGCGTAAAATGGTTTGACTATATCTGTGAACGGCGTGGTCTTGACCCAGCTAAAACTTTCCAAGATCTGGTTCGAAAACGCTTTAAAGGCCTCATTAAACCACCCTTCGCCATCGAGGCCAGAATAGCCGCCGGATTTCCCCGCGCGTATTACGAACCAATCGCGGCCGACTAGGCAGAGCCCCCATTTTCCCTGGCTTCAATTCGGGACGCGAGCGCCGCCGCCATAAAATCATCAAGATCTCCGTCGAGAACGCCTTGGGTATTTGATGTTTCCAACTCTGTCCTCAAATCTTTCACAAGTTGATAGGGCTGAAGTACGTAAGATCGGATTTGGTGCCCCCAGCCAATATCACTCTTCGCGTCGTGTTCCGCCTGGGCCTCTTCCTCACGCTTTTGTAGTTCGGCTTCATACAATCTAGCGCGGAGCATGTCGAAGGCAGCCGCCCGATTCCGATGCTGGGAGCGGTCATTTTGGCACTGTACTACGATCCCCGTAGGCAGGTGAGTGATGCGCACCGCGGAGTCTGTTTTGTTCACATGTTGACCGCCAGCCCCTGACGCCCGATACGTGTCCACGCGCAGGTCTTTATCTTCAACCTCAACATCGATATTTTCATCAATGACCGGAAAAATCCAAACAGATGCAAAGCTGGTATGGCGCCGGGCGCTGGCATCATAGGGCGATATTCGAACCAAGCGGTGAACGCCGCTCTCCGTTTTGAGCCAACCATAGGCCTCTGCGCCGTTTACTCGCACCACGCTGCTTTTGATACCAGCTTCCTCGCCAATGCTCTCTTCAAGCCATTCGAGTTTATAACCCCGCTTCTCACACCAGCGCATGTACATGCGTTGTAGCATTTGCGCCCAATCTTGCGCCTCCGTCCCACCGGCACCGGCATGGATTTCCAGATAGCAGTCGTTGCCATCAGCCTCGCCGGAGAGAAGCGCTTGAATGCGGGCCTTTTCAACGCTCTTAGAGAGGTTACTGAGCGCCGCCTCCGCTTCGACGACAACGTCTTGATCGCCTTCCGCCTCACCGAGTTCGAGAAGGCCGACATTATCCGAGAGGTCGCGGGAGATGGAATCCACGGACCCAATCCCATTTTCCAAGCGCGTTCGATCACGCATAACAGATTGAGCGTGATCCGGATCATCCCAAAGGTTGGGGTCTTCCGCGAGCGTGTTTAATTCGTCCAGCTTGCGAACCGATTTATCATAGTCAAAGTCGCCTCCTCAGCAGTTCTAAAGACTGCTTTATATCTGCGACCTGCTGTTCAACTTCAGCACGCATCATACCACTCGCTGTTTTTGATACCAGTATTCGCTTTTTTAATTGGTTCGTCGCTCTTGAGCAAGGATAGAGAGCCCGCAAACGCACGAATGGATAGAGGATCAGATTGGCGAGGCGCCTAACAAATTTTGCCTTAACAGCGATCATTGGGGCCGCGCGTATCACCCGATACCGCCATCAATATAACCCCCCAGTCCCCGACGTCGGTGTCGGTCTCGCTGGATTGGATGCGCCGACACCGCTCAGAACTTGCTGACGGCCCACAGGGATTGTTCCCGGTTTAAAGGCTTCCAAAATGACCCGGCTGTCGCCGGGAGTCGCCGGCTGTCCCGTTGTGCTGTTGACGCGTACAAGACGAATATCTGGCGGAATGCGGAAAGGAATAGCTGGTTTATCAGCAAGCGCCTTTGCCATAAATTCTTTAAAAATTGGTGCCGCGACGCTCGCACCCTGCTCCCGTTTTCCAAGCGACCGGGGGGTATCGAAGCCGACAAAGACACCCACAACCAAATCCGGTGAGAAG
>CAXFCV010000401.1:0-4039 GCA_964000975.1 uncultured Rhodospirillaceae bacterium
AAGGCGTAGTCCATGATATGGGGTGTGTTTTCCGTTACGTGGATTGGAGCATCCATGTGGGTGCCGCGATGCATAATGCCCTCGAACTCGGTCTGGTATACACCGTCTTTGGCATGAAACTTTTTCACATTTACATTAACGCCCGGGGTAGAGGGCCATTCCGGCATATGGTGTCCCCAGGGCTGACTGAGATTAAACATTCGCAATCCAGTCTTAGGCTCGGTTTTCCGCTGTGTCCCGAGATGTTGTTCCTTATCCAGGTTATTTTTGGATTCGTTGACGTCATCCATATCACGTCACCTCCGTTCCGGGCTCAATCCGGCATGTTCCCGTGGGGTCCGTCATGGCAACGAGCCTTACGGGGCAGGCATCGCCGTGTTCCCATTTCCACGGCGTCGCGTGAAATGTCGCTCGAGTATTGAGCAGGTCATCAACATCACCGCCCACCTGTTCGATGGTAGGGATGTTTGCGGTTAGGAGAATTTTATGTGCGGGGTTCCAATCGGGGAAATCTTTTGCAGGGTCCCGGCCTGTCTCCTCAGCATATTTTGCGACAACCCTGTTCATCAAAGGGCCGCCCCGGTGATTGCCTAGCGATGTTGCTAAAGGGTGATCAATCTGCGGGGTGTCAAGGCCAACCAGTTTCACGCCCAGGGATACCAAATAGTCCGCGGCATCCGGCGATAATCCTGGTGACTCTCCAAAATATTCAAGACTATCGGAATATTTGTGATGCCAGCCTGTTACGATAATCACAAAGTCACCTGGGGAGATACTGGGTGTTACACCTTCGAGATCATCAGCTGAGATCAATTCCCAGCGCTCTTTTGGAAGAGATAAGATGACCCCGTTCCCGAAGAGCCGGTCTAGCGGTATATCTCCGCATCCAACCCCACCCTGGATCAAGTGCAGGGGCGCATTCATATGAGTGCCGGTGTGCATGACCATTTTCAGCCGGTGGGTCATCACACCGTGCTGACCATGTTTCACGGACCGGAACATGACAACATCGTCATTACCTGGGAGCGACGGCGCTCCATGCCCCCATATGTGACTTAATTCCGTCAGATTTAGACCTGAGTACGGATCTACAACTTGCGTCATGATATTTCACCCCGCGGTTCTTCTTTTTCTTTATGTTCCAACGTATCCGGCGATCAGAGCCATACCGATAATTGTGGTTGCGTGACCTCAATTATGCTTTCTAACCGTTCTTACAGTCTCCAAATTTTTACGCTTTTTGAAAGGTGTTTTCCTTCTGTGCTTCGCCTCTATCGACCATCACTGCTAATTGCTAAGCTCACTGTGAATAATGCGAAGTGGGCAAAACAACTTAATCAGGACCGGCACGCTATCCATACTCAGTGAGGGAAAAGAGAGTGAGGTGACATTTTTTTCAAACACCGCTGGTTCGTCCTGCTAGATGATATTTCGGAAGGGCCATATTACTGTTGGCCGGATCAGGCCAGTGTGGGAGGATGAGAAATTAGAGACAAGTAAAATTTCATGCATCACGTTGTTATCCGGCAGAAAATTATTGACCGCGTGCTCACGAGACGGGGACGATATCACCTTTTCGAATGGTTCGATGCGGCTGAAACAGCCCTCGTCGTCATCGACATGCAGCCGACCTTTGTAGCGTCGGATAGCCCGGCTGAGGTGCCGGCCTCCAGGGGCATCGTGGACAACATCAACATCTTGGCAGACTCGTTACGCGCTCAGGGTGTGGCCGTAATTTGGGTGACCCATGCCAACGGCCGCGTGGGCGGGGGCAGCGACTGGAATGGATTTTTTGACCATTTTGTTGATGAGGAAGTGCGAGCAAAAACGATTGAAAGCCTCGCGCCGGGCAGCCCAGATACCCTGCTGTGGGAGGGCCTTAATGTGCATGGTGACGATCTCCATATATTCAAGAACCGCTACAGTGCCCTCATACCCGGATCTTCATCGCTCGAGAGAGTCCTGAGGGCCCAGGGCATTCAAAATATATTCATTGCCGGAACTAAAACCAACGTTTGCTGTGAAGCCACAGGTCGGGATGCAATGATGTTGGACTTCAATACGGTGATGGTGTCTGACTGTCTTGCGGCGCTCTCCGATGAGGAGCATTTGGCTGCTCTAGAGACCTTCATCCAACAATTTGGGGATGTGCTTACCTACGAGGAGGCCCTCGAGTTGGTGGGCCCGCACGCGAATAGAGCCGTGCCGCTCAGCCCCGATGTTTGAGCAGGAAGGCCAGCAATCGCTCCGTAAATAATGCGGATTGTTCAAGATTTATGAGGTGGCCGGCGCGGGGTATCATCGTGTACTCGCAATCCTGAATTTTAGCCGCCATGGCCGTGCCGATCTCCGGACTGGTCAGGTTATCATCTTCACCAAACACCAAGAGTGTTGGAACGCGGATTGTCTCAAGCGTGTCGTTTTGATCGAACGTTGTCGTCGAGCGCACGGTCTTGATATAGCTTTCCTTGTGAAGCTGGCACATGCTCTCCACGAGTTGCTGGTATTGTTCTTTGGTTGCATGCGGACCTACCAGTGTTTTTGCAACGACAGGCGCGATGTCTGAGACCTCTTTTCCGTCCTTTACCAGCGGCTTTAGGCGAAGGTCTACGAACTTTTGTTTCTCGACGTCGCTGAAATCATCGAAGCCTGTAAAGGTGGCGATCAGGCTCAGCGTTTTGACGCGTTCCGGGTACAAATTATAAAATACCTGGGAGATACGCCCGCCCATGGACAGGCCGCCGATATGGGCTGTCTCGGCTTTAAAATGGTCGAGCACACGGACCAAGTCATGTGCAAAGTCGTTGAAATCAAGTGCGCCGTCATAGTCATCGCTGCCCCCATATCCGCGCGCATCCCAAGCAACTACATGAAAATGCGCTGAGAGCGCCCTGACCTGATCCGTCCAGTTGGTTCGGTTGCCCCCAATGCCGTGCATTAGGATGACCAGTTCTCCCTTACCTGCGTGGTCGATACAAAGAGCAGGGTTGTCCAGAATACGTTCTGTAACCAAATCAGTCATAAGCTTATTCCATGGATAGCTGTCAAGATTGGGGCGAAGATCTAGGGGTTAACCAGCTCCGGTGCGAACTTTCGAGATAATGGGTTGATCACGGCTTTTTCGCCGATCCAAAAAATAATTACGATGGCGAGGCAGGTGGCAAAAACGGTGGCAGCATCGGCTACTGATTGGGCTTGTTGTAGCAGGAACCCAAGGCCGCTCTCCGTGCCGAAAAGTTCGGCTACAAGGGCAATTTTCCAGCCGACGCCATAGGCGATGCGGACCGCGGATATGATATAGGGCATTAGCAACGGCAGAGTTACCTTAATGAGGATGACAATGGGACGGCGGGTAAAGCTGCGGGCCATTTCTAGTACTTCATGATCAATTTCCTTAAGTCCCTCCGACACGTTTACCAGGCAAAAAGGGGTTAGGATCATGACAATGATAAAGACAATGGTGCCGTCAGACGGCCCAAACCAGATGATGGCCAGGATAGCCCAACCGACAGAAGGGAAAGAATTTAAGAATGGTTTAATGCGCTCATGGACGATGACATCCATTATCGGGATCCAATGCGGGATTAATGCTAGAAGCGAGCCTAGAACAACGGCGATGATAACGCCCAGTATGACCCGGACGGTGCTCGCGGCGACGTGACTGGCATAAGTAATATCGCTAAAAAAGACCCAAATTTGCTGGGCCACGGCGGTTGGCTTGGGAATGATAATCTCAGGTAACTCCAGAGATAAAAGCCACCAAATGGCGACAGCGAGCACCACCAACCCCTCGGCGGAGAGGCGCGATACCAGACGCTTCCAGAGGAGCGTTTGTGGCGACTCCCGACGGGCGTCAACTTGCTCCATGATGCCTCGCAAGATGTGCCTGGATGGGAGAAAAAATCCACCGGTCCGTTGAGTAGACAAAGGCGATGATGACCACAATAACAGCTAGGACGAGCGGCATGTCAAAATCCTGACGGGCCAGGTTGAGCATGTAGCCGAGGCCAGTGTTTCCACCGAACAATTCTGCTGTAAG
>CAXFCV010000402.1:0-9905 GCA_964000975.1 uncultured Rhodospirillaceae bacterium
CGGCATGAAACAACGCTGTCAGGTCGCGCGGACGCTCTGTTCTGATCCCGTGGTTATGCTAATGGATGAGCCCTTTGCGGCCGTGGATGCACAAACGCGGATCACGCTCCAGGAGGAGCTAAATCGCATAGCGCAAGCAACCCAAAAAACGATTTTGTTCATTACACATTCGGTCGACGAGGCGGCATTTTTAGCCGATAGATGCCTCGTTTTCTCGGCTCGGCCTGGCCAATTAAAAGAAATTGTTGAAATTAATATCCCCCGTGAGAAACGCATTTGGGCAGATATGAATAATAATCCGGATTTCATTACCGCTCGCGATCGAATTCTGAAATCAGTTCGTGAGGAGGTCTCCGTTGCAAAAGAAGAGTAACGTCTCCTCTTTGACACAGCCGAGGCAAATTACAGCCTTCGACCGTTTCATGTGGCAGTTTAATCAGCTCCTGAAAATTGACGCCATGAATTTGGTGATCCTTGTTGTTGTGATATTGATAGGCTGGTCGATCATCTCTGAGTCAATTCCAAATCCCGCCCGCTATCTACCGTCGCCCATGGCAGTAGTACTCTCTTCCGTAGACATGATGGTGAAGGGGCTGTTGCCAAGTTATTTCTCTGACACGCTGACGCGTCTTGTAATTGGTAGTGCAATCGGGCTTGCCGCGGGTATTCCGTTTGGACTTTTGCTCGGGTTAAACAGAACTGTCGCTGACATGTTTCATCCAATGATGAACTTTTTTCAGTCCGTTTCGGGAATTGCCATCTTCCCGATCGTGGTGATTTGGTACGGCAATTCGGATATGACTGTGCTTGTAGTGATCCTCTATACGAGTTTTTTCCCCATAGCTTTCAATGTTTTATCAGGTGTCCGAGAGATACCAATACGTTATGTCAATGCGGCGAGGACCCTCGGTGCAAGTCGCTATCAAGTGATGAAGGATGTGCTCTTTCCGGGTGCCATGCCCCACATCGCAACAGGATCACGGCTGAGCATTGGATTTGCGTGGCGAGCTGTGATCGCGGGTGAAATGCTTGCCGGAAGGCAAGGGCTCGGCTGGATGATTTTCACCGGTCAAGACACAGACAGCACGGCAGAAGTTATTTTAGGGATGGTGATGATCGGTTTGACCTGGATTATCTTAGATCATTACCTGCTCCGGCCGATCGAGGCAGATACAATTGAGAGGTGGGGGCTCGTGCAAAGATGAGTACTCTATCGGCAGTCTCCATTTCCATTCAGCGGCGCTTCGGGCGTCAGCGATTACGCAAAATATTATTGGGCTCTATCCCTTTCCTAGTAATGATTGGCGTCTGGCATGCGAACACCGTTTTCGAATGGCTTCCGCCAGTGTTCATTCCTTCTATTGGCGATGTTTGGGAAGCTATATTTTTCTTGCAGGAGGACTGCGCGGGCTTCATGCCATTGATAATGCTTGATAACAGCTGCCTAATGTCGACCCATGTTCTCTCTAGTGTCGGCCGCGTGATTCTGGCAGCGATAATCGGTCTGCCTTTCGGTATTGCGTTTGGAATTTTGGCGGGCATGAACCGCACGGTATCTAAGTTCCTGGAACCGGTAGGCGTCTTTGCCAACTCAATCTCAGGCATTGCCTGGATACCACTTGCCATTGTTTGGTTCGGCGTTGGCTGGGTGACGACGTTGTTCATAATGCTCAATACTATTTTTTGGCTGATGTTCTTCAACTCTATGCTCGGGGTTCGAAGTGTCGCCCGAGTTTATGAACAGAGCGTACTCACGATGGGGGGCAGTCGCTGGGACGTTATCCGTCAGGTTTACCTGCCGGGCGCCATGCCGAGCATTATTACTGGCATGCGCATGAGCATGGGTTTTGGGTGGCGGGCACTGATTGCTGCTGAGATGATCGGCGGTGACAGCGGTCTCGGGTTCATGATCTTTACCTCCGCAGCTGAGTTTAAAATCGAAGAGGTTTTTCTTGGGGTAATCGTAATTGCAATTATTTTTATGGCCACGGATAGGTATCTACTTGCACCACTTGAAAAGTGGACGGTAGAGCGTTGGGGCCTGGTTTGGAAACCGACATAACATGCGACGAGCACAATTAGATACTGATGGTAATGAACTAGAGGGCGAGTATGAATCTGGTATCGTTGAAGTCGAAGGCTTCAAACGTCGACGTTGGTATCACCGACGCGATTTTCGCTTTGTCGCCTTTGTTGTTGCCTGCATCGTAGCTTTCCAGTTTTATGGGTTTGCCACTGGGCCTGGCAAGGTTACCGATAAACTGAAAACGGCAATGATTGCTGGCAATAAAATGGATGTGTTGGTATGGGCCAAGTTTCCCGCAGAAGCCTTCCATATGGAAATTTATCAGGAGCTCGGTGCTTTGAGTGGAGAGCAAGATGGTGCAGTTCGTGTCGGCGGTGTTATGCCGGGGGGAGTTGAATTCCTGTCCCGTAAATATTGGATCGATAAAATCGATCTGGCCCCGCCCAGTGATATACCAACAGTCCAACGCCCGAACTAAGGTAAATCCAGCACAAAGAAAATGACCCTTATCCGGCGAGTTAGTTTTTGTAAAAAAAGCGGGTCCACAATTAAACTGAATGAAAAATCCCGGGGTCGATGGACATTATCTGAGGGGCTTATGGCTAAGATTGGTATGTTGACGTCACATTAGATCCGCTGGTTCCATACTACTGGAAAGAGATCATTATTCATCGGGTCGCCGTTCTTCAGGTCGGGCGATATTAAAGGTTGGGCCGTTCCTGGCCGAGGATCATACCAAGCATCCGCTCCCGTATACCTTACTGTATAGCCCCTCCGACGGATGTCATCTCTATAGTTTCCGCCAGCTCCGTGAACAGTCATACCATGAAAGGCAATGACGTCTCCGGGATCCATATCCCAGGCAATGATATCATATTCCTCTCGCGTGGCCTCAATATCAGGCATTTTCTCATAATCTGGGTTCTCTTCATATCCGGACCCATCCGCACCTTTTTTGACTTCTCCAAAGTTTTCGGGTTGGAACCAACGGTCCCATTTATGGGAACCTCGAACAAATTCTAGACGGCCATTTTCTTCAGTGGTTTGATCCAGTGCCAGCCAGAATGACACGATGTCCTGTCCACTAACCGGCCAATAAGGTTGGTCATTATGCCAGCGGGTTCGATTTGCGGTCCCAGGCTCCTTAACGAAAATTTGATCGTATAAGAGGTTTACCCTGTCGGTATTGAATAATTGCGCCGCGATTTTCGGCAGGTCCGTCTCGAAACAATAGGCGTGGAATTCAGGGTCGTTTTGCCAAGTTCGGAGATTGCCATGGAACCTGCCTTGCCCATCCTCGGGTTCGTAGCTATGACAAAACGGGCCGGGGTCCAAAATATCCCGCTCAATCGCCCCTGCTACCCGATCCAGCCATTTACGAGAAATCACATTTTTGAGTAAGACGGCACCGTCATTTTTATAAGCGTCGATATCAGATTGCACCAAGGTAAAGGTCATTCTGCAGTACTCTCTATAATTTTTAGGTCGGTTCGTGATTATGGGGAGGCACCAATTACTGCGACTTTTGGTATCATTAGATACTTTTGATCAACGGCACTCCAATAATCGTCCTTTGTTTATAATTACGTTGCTTTAAAACATTTCCAGAAAACACGTCCAAAAAATTGGAGATGCGTTGAGAGTTTTTTCCAATTTGATCGATTGTATCGACCAATCTATGACTATCAATTCTTTTGCGTCTAACCGTTACAGGCTTCCTAGATTTTCTAAAATTTCAGCGGTAAAAAATTTTGGGGCCCTAGCTTCTATCAGGGCAATACTTATTGACTGGGCGGGGGGCTTGCTTCCTAATGAGCTAGGAGCGTCCATTGCTTCTTGCCAGATTTTTGAACGTCAACGGTTGACTTGGATTGTGACATGAAACCAGCACCTTTTGCGTATGAAAAACCCGGCACCATGGCGGAACTATTTGGCCTGCTCGCAGAGCATGGAGCCGATGCCGCCATTCTGGCCGGAGGTCAAAGTCTTATGGCGACTATGAACATGCGCTTGTCGGCGCCTGAAATACTTGTCGATATCAACGGGTTGAAGGAGCTAAGCGGGATATCGGTCTCGGCAGACAAGCTTAGCATAGGTGCGTTGACACGCCACTGTGACGTGGCCAGCTCTGAGGACGTAGCGGCTCGGGTACCACTAATCCATCTGGCGATGCCTTATGTGGCACATGCTGCCATTCGGAACCGAGGAACCTTTGGCGGCAGTGTTGCCCTTGCAGATCCGGCGTCGGAAATACCCGCCTGTATGGTGTGCCTCGATGGTGAGATCGAAATAACTGGCGCAATGGGTGTGCGACGTGTCCCCGCAGCCACGTATTTTAAGGGTCTCTATGAGACCGATCTTCACGAAGGCGAAATTGTGACTGCTGTCCATGTGCCGGTTCTCGGCAATGGAGAGCGCCACGCCTTCGACGAGATCACCCGACGGCACGGCGACTATGCCATGGCGGGCCTGGCGGCAAGTGCGTCTGTTAGCGGGACCACATTATCAAATGTCCGGTTGGCATATTTTGGCGTTGCCGGCACTCCTGTATTGGCAATCAAAGCCGGCGCGGCTCTCGAAGGCACAATAAATGATGCCTGCATTAGCGCTGCGCAAAATGCGTTGGACAGTGACCTGGACCCGTTTGATGACATTGGCTGTAGCGCTGCCACAAAGGTGCATCTCGCCAAGGTTTTATTGGATCGTGTGGTCCGCCGGCTGGTCGCCGTGAATTAGGAGAGAGAAGATGGATAAGGCAGTACAAATTTCAATGTCAGTCAACAGCGAGGCGGTGAACCGGACAGTGGAGCCGCGCCAATCTCTTGCAGACTTTATACGAAACGAATTGGAGCTCACTGGAACTCATGTTGGCTGTGAGCATGGCGTTTGTGGGGCGTGTACGGTGCGGCTGGATGGCCAGATTGTCCGCGGTTGTCTAACGCTTGCGGTCCAGGCTGATGGATGCACGGTTGAGACCATTGAGGGCCTCACCGAAAGTGGTGAAATTGCTGATCTTCAGAATGCCTTTGTTACCCGTAATGCGGCCCAATGCGGTTTCTGTACGCCTGGCATGCTGCTGACGGCAGCCGAGCTTTTGGTCGCTGACCCCGGCGCTTCCCGGGAGGAAATCCGGAAACATATTTCCGGCAACTATTGCCGGTGTACGGGCTACCAGGCTGTAGTTGATGCCATCGAATCGACAGCCCGGAGCAGGCTGGGAGAAGCGTCATGAGTGGGTTGACTATTCACGATAGGCCAAACTCCTATATTGGTCGCTCAGTTTCCCGGCCTAATATTCGCCGACTAGTTGAGGGCAAGGGCCGGTTTACCGACGATATGAGCCTGCCGCGGATGTTGTTTGCGGCCTTCCTCAGAAGTCCCTATGCCCATGCCGAGATCGTTACCATCGACACGTCCGCAGCTGAAGCCGCGCCCGGGGTGGTGCGTGTCGTTACCGGAAAGGAGATGGCTGACGTCTGTTCCCCCTGGGTCGGCGTGCTCACCCATTTGGAGGGGCTTAAGTCCCAGCCGCAATATGCGCTCCCCATTGAGAAAGCGACTTGGCAGGGCGAGGCAGTTGTCGCCGTAGTCGCGGAGACCCGTGCCCAGGCGGAGGATGCGGTTGAGCTTGTAGAGGTTGAGTGGAATGAGCTTCCCGTGGTTGCCGATATGGAAATGGCTTTGGACGAAGCGACCCACGTTATTCACTCGGACCTTGGAGATAACCTGGCCTGGCAACGAGAGTTTGCGACCGACGGGATCGACGCCGTTTTTGAGGCCGCAGATCAAGTGGTGGAAGAGACCTTTCATTTTGGCCGCCATACGGGCGTAACCCTCGAGGCCAGATCCATCCTGTCAGACTACGACTCGTCGGAAGAACAGCTTACAGTGTATCTCGCAACTCAAACCCCTCACATGATGCAAACCCTGTTCGCCAAGCACATGGGGCTAGAAGATCACCGTGTCCGGGTCATTTCCGGAGATGTGGGCGGCGCCTTTGGAATTAAAGTTCATTCTTATGCCGACGAATACGCCACCGTGGCACTAAGCATTATGTTGAAGCGCCCAGTGAAGTTTATCGCGGACCGATTGGAGTCATTTACTAACGATATCCACGCCAGGGATCATCGGATCACGGCCCGCATGGCGGTGTCGCAAGATGGAGAGATCCAAGCTATCGACTATGATGATGTGACAGGCGTGGGCCCGTATTCCGTTTATCCGCGCACCAGCGGGATTGAGGCCAATCAGGTAGTAAATATGACTGGTGCTCAGTACGCCTGTCCTAATTACAGGGCCAGAACCAATGTGGTGTTCCAAAACAAAACGCCAATGTGCCAGTACCGGGCCGTGGGTCATCCCATTCTGACAGCCCTTACGGAGGGACTGGTGGACAAGGCAGCGGATGCCATTGGCATGGATCCGGTGGACATTCGACGCAAAAATTTACTGCCGGACGATGGCTACCCCTGTAAATCGCCCACTGGTATGTTGTTTGAACAGCTCTCTCATCAGGAAAGCCTTGAGAAAATCGTCCAGATGATGGATTACGAGACTCTGCGTAAGGAACAAGCAGTATTGCGGGACCAAGGTGTCTACCGGGGTATTGGTATTGCCACCTTTATCGAAGTGACCAACCCGAGTGCTATGTTCTACGGCATTGGCGGAGCCCCCATCTCTGCGCAAGATGGTGCCACGATCCGCCTTGATGCCAAGGGAAATATAATAGTCCAAACCGGTGTGACGGAACAGGGCCAGGGCACGGAAGCTGTCATCGCCCAAGTTGCGGCGACGGCGCTCGGTGTAACCATGGACAAGATCAAAGTTCTGACCGGTGATACCGACATCACGCCCTATGGCGGCGGGACTTGGGCGTCCCGCGCAGCTGGCGTGGGTGGTGAGGCGGCAGCCCAGGCCGGCCATGCGCTCCGGCAACGAATTTTGGAGGTCGCTGCCATAATGCTCCAAGCGGACGCTGCGACACTAGATATTCAGGAGAACGTTATCGTCGATGTGGCCGATGGAAGGGAACGGATCAGCCTCGCAGAAGTGGGCCGCGTTGCATACTATCGACCGGACACGCTGCCAAAGGATTTTCAGTCCGAGCTGATGGTGACACGCCATTATGTGCCAAAGGATTATCCTTTTGCCTTCACCAATGGAGTGCAGGCTTCTTACTTGGAGGTCGACCCTGCAACCGGAATCGTGACACTTTTGAACCATTGGGTCGTAGAAGACTGCGGCACTGTGATTAATCCGCAACTTGTGGATGAACAGATCCGTGGTGGGGTAGTTCAGGGGATTGGAGGTGCTCTTTATGAAGAATGCCTGTATAGCCCGGAGGGGCAACTCCTGAACGGTAATATGGCGGACTATCTGGTGCCGATGGCGGGCGAAATGCCTGACATCCAGGTCGCGCATGTGGAGAGCCGGACGGCTGATTCTGAATTGGGCGCCAAGGGAGCCGGTGAAGCCGGCACAGCTGGCGCGCCTGGCGCGATCATGAACGCCATTAACGATGCTTTGAAACCGCTGAATGCCCGTGTGACCCGTCAGCCTTTCACGCCGGAACGGATTTTGCAGGCGTTAAAAACGGTGTAGATTTCGATTTGGAGAATTACCGAAACTCCCTGCCGACCATTTCAGTGACGGCTATTTTATTCGAAGTAGTTCAGTTCCAAGGTGATGTTGTTGGGATCTTCCAGGAAGAGCTGAAACAGGTTCATTTCGGGTACTTTGCGCTGCCGGTAGGGGATGCCCATTGTGTTGAGATGGGTGATTAGACCCTGGGGATCTGAGGCCCTGAAGGCCAAGTGATCCACTGCACCGCCACCGTCCAAATCGTTCAGGTCGACATCGCCAAGATAATCAATGAGACCAGAGGGATCATTCTCGTCAATGCCAACAATGTGGATGACAGCCTTGCCGTCAAGATACATCCAGTAGCCCGGAAAGGGGAGCGGTGGGCGGTCCCCATTAGTCATCCCCATGGCAGTTTCATAAAACTCGCGTGTTTCCTCCATTTTTGTGGTGCGGATGGAGAGGTGGTCCATGGACTCAAGAGCCATCGAGGGTCTCCTCAATTGCGATTTCGATTGCGTTGCCGTCAGGACCAAGCCTTAGGCCAGTGGCCGCGGCTTTATCAATAATATCGTCTGCCCAGTCAACATACCCAGAATTTGAACCGCCTAAGATTGCCATAATAAAGCCAAGTTCCTCTCCCTCGTTACGGAAACCGCGCATTACTCCTGGAGGCACAGAGACCGCATCGAATTGTTCAATCTGAATTTCATTTTCACCTTTATCCCCCCAGAATATAGTCCAATTACTGGTCATGGGAACAAACACCTCGACGGTTGGATGGTCGTGGAGTGAGGCCCCTTTTCCTGGCTCTGCGCTAACGTAGGTGAGATTGAAATCTTGTGCATCGGTGATTGCTGGGGTAAGGCTAGCATCTTCTGTAACTCCCCTACCGATAACATTATAGGTGTTACGCATGTGCTCTGGGATACGGCTATCCAGATAGCCATCAGAACTATAGTTTAGTGTTTTGAAACGAGCGACCCGCTCAGCCTCCATTTTCTCTACCGAAATTTCAAGCTTGGCCATGACGTATTCTCCTGCTGAAGAAGCCTAAATTCTACTCAACATCTAGGATATTTCCACAATCTAAGCAAAAAAAGCGGCCCCCGGGGGGGCCGCTAATTTCTTAACAAGAACGCCGTATTTACTTGATTACGTAATCGAGCGGGAATTTATGTCCCCCAGCTTCGACCATCTTGATGTAATCACGCATTGCCCTACCCATATCGATTTTCTTTTTCTTGGATACGGCCTGTGCACGAGAGTTGGGCCAGTCGGCCAACCTTTTTGCCCAAGCTAATTTGACGGCTGGGTCAACCTGGCGGATCTTCACGCCTGCGCCACGTAGCTTATCGATACCCCAATCATGGTCAGCTTGAGATGTAGCTGCCGACTTAACCATATACTTTGCGGCTTCTTCATCAATAATCTTTACAACTTCTGGCGGCAACTTCTTCCGGGATCTCATATTCATCGTCAATGAAATCTGAACAACTGCACCGAAGTCCATTAGCGTATAGACACCGCCTTTGGTTGCCTCGTGAAGTTTCAGCTTATAATCCGTATCAGGGAAAAGAATAATTGCTTCACCAACCCCGGTTTGCAGCTGCTGAGCAGCTTTAGGTATGGTTGTGCGGACTGGAATTCCCCCCTGAACCCAGGGAAGGTTAGGCCCGGCAGCTAATATTTTACGTCCCTTCAGATCATCAAAAGTATTCCATTCGAACGAACTTAACAGGCCATAGTTGTTAAAGCCCGTGACTGCCAGCAGCTTCTGCTTATAACGCTTTTCATAATCTTGATACAGCTCTGGGTATTTTGAGACTAGATCGTAAAATATTTTTGTATTTTTGTCTGCATTTGGCTCATGAAAAGGAACGTAATAGGTCAAGTTCATGGCCATGGCTTTGTCATCATCAAAGCAAACACACCATGCTCCAATGTCAAGGCGCCCGTCTTGTGTTCCCTCTAGGGTGTCAAACACATTAACCACCGTACCGGCGTAGTGTTCCTTGAAGTTCATTTTATATTTTGTCTCAGCAGCGACCCGCTTTTTGACATTTGGTACAAAATATTTGGAAACCTCTTTCACATAAGTAATGAAAGGTGGGTGTCCTGAGCCAATCCGCAGAGTAATCTCATTGCCCTTGATGCTAGCAGCATGTGCTGCACTACCTACGGCTAGAACCGCAGCAGCAACTCCGGCCACGCCGGCTTTTTTTATAAAGTTAGTCACAGTGGTACCTCCCTTTAAAATACCAATCTAAAAATGGTTCCTATCGGTAAACCCGGAACC
>CAXFCV010000403.1:0-3492 GCA_964000975.1 uncultured Rhodospirillaceae bacterium
AATGGCATCCAAAACGGCAACTCCATGGAGAATTTGATTGGGACTGACCGGAAACGACGAACCCCCTTCTATGTCAGCCGCAAAGGCCTCAAGACCCGCGCCAATGGTTTTGAGTGCCGGATGCGCATAGCCATCCCAATATTCTGTTTCGGGCTGACCTCCTAAAGGTGCAAAAGTCAACTCATTGGCATTGTTGACTGACGCCCAGCCCCCGGTGCCAAAGGCACGCAAATAAGTCAGCGTGCTTGTTCCGGTGACCGAACCAAAATAACCAGTGCGCCCGTTCTCAAACTCGAACAAAATCCGAGTAGTGTCATCGATATCGTAGGATGTCACGAGGCTTTTGGAATAAGCCCGCACTTCTGAAATCCGTCCAAACATGCTGATAAATGCATCCACAATATGAATGCCCAATGAGGTCATACCACCGGCCGGGCTCTCCAATGGATCTGAGCGCCAGGCGTCTTTTAAAGCTAGGTTTGCTGAAAAGTGGCCCTCTATCTGAATCGGTGCCCCGAGGGTACCATCTTGGATCATGGTTTTAAGCTTCTGAAAGTTGGGGGCAAATCGGCGGTTAAGCCCCACGGCCGTTTTAACACCTGCCTTTTTCACAGCAGCCAGGGCGACTTCCGTGTCGGACTTGCTAAGGGTGTAAGGTTTTTCTGCAAAAACATGTTTGCCAGCTTCCGCCGCCGCAACGATCTGACTAGCATGCTGCGTGTGTGGCGTAGCCAGTACAATTGCGTCAATTGAGGGGTCTGCTAGCAGGGTGTCATAATCGTCAACAATCTCGATGTCATTTGTTGCGCAAAATTCAACCGCTTTTGATTTAGTGCGCGTCACGCCTTTGGTGAATGTCACTGAGTTATTATTCTGGACAGACGAGACGAGCAACTGCCCCCAATTTCCGATTCCCACAATTGCTGCATTGATCATTGTTTGAGACCCTCTCTGGTTGTAATACCAGCCTAATTATTGCTTTCTCTCCCGAATTTGAAAGCACATCATAGACAGAATTGGCAAAAGCACCCTATTCTAATGGGGGTCAGGAGAATACGATGACGGATCAAAATGCCCAGGATCGGCGGCGCTCCGAGAACCGGCTCGCTGATGCCAAGCGTCGTGATTATAAGGCAAAGCAATTTATATTTCGGGAGAGAGAAACTGGTGATCAAGCATTTATCATTATGGATGGGAAGGTGGAGATTCTAAAAACAACAGAACAAGGCCTGGAGCCCATCGCCGTGCTGGAAAAAGGCGCCATGTTTGGTGAAATGGCTCTAATTGATAACGAACCGAGGATGGCTACCGCTCGGGTTACAGATGATGGCGCCGCAACACTGCTCATAGTTAGCCACGAAATTTTCCAGAAGAAACTCTCAGGGCTAGATCCTTTTACCCGGGGGCTTATCAAAATTCTGGCAGACAATGTCCGCGATTTGAGCAAGGTTGCAGACAAGCCGGACCGTTAGCTGGCCTTACTACAGTAAATCCGTCCCATGGAGGGCTGAGAGTTTCACGGATCACCATATTAAGTCCGAACATCTTAGGCGCATCAATAAACAGCCTCTAAAACAATTCTGAGCACCTTCATCCAAAAAACAGCCAGAGCGGTGCCTTATGCGGGTAGATGTTGGCGACGCGTGTGGCCGTCAATCCCGCCACCAATGCCCCATTCCGCATAATTCTCGTTGGTGCGGTCAATCTCCCGCGGTTCCCAAGCTTCCGTGAGATAATCCTCATCAGCAAAATACTCGGCCAATCCACCACACGGGTTTTCCACGTACCAGAAATAAGCCGATGATACAGGATGGCGTCCCGGGCCAATTTGAGTGGTCCAGCCACACCGATCGACGTGAAGGCCACCGCCAAATACTTCATGAATATCACGGACGGTAAAGGCTACGTGATTAAGGCCTGGCCCCCTATCGGGGGCATCCAAGACGAAAATGTTGTGATGGCCGCCTTGCGCACGGCAGCGAAGAAAAGCACCTGAACCCGGATAACTATCAGACAAGCAAAAACCGAGCTTTTCCACGTAAAATTTTTGAATCGCAGGCACGTCATTGGCAAACAGTACCACATGTCCAATCTCAATGGGCTCAGCCCGATTATAAAACGTGCTTTGCTGGTTTACGCGGGCATTGGGGTGCGCAAAAGTATTAATAGCGGCGCCTTTAATCATTACCTCTCGTCTTTTCGTCACTCGGAAAGATATGGCGAGACCATTAGGATCGATACACGCAGGCCGCCCATCCCGTTTACCATAACTTGGCTCGTTAGCGAGAGCGTTCTCAACGGAAATCAGATCGGCCTCTGTTTCTACTCCCCAAATAACCTCGCGCAAGGTTGACCCTTCTTCAATCGGAGGCGGCAGGTGGGGGTCATCAATCGGCCTGAGTTCTGCTTCAGTGCCATCTAATGTTTGAAACATAACGGACGGATCTTGGGATGCTACTTTCTTCAATCCCCAATCATTAAAGAACCGGGTGCCGGAAGCCATATCACCAACCCCGTAGACAATCCGGTCGATGCCTTTGAACTTTATAGGATCTGCCATTTTATCTTCCTTACATTCTCACATGACTTGCTCGGTTCTCCACGGCGCGAATTGCAGAGAGCGCCGTTAAAGCAGACGTTTTCGGGTTGTCAGGCAGGGGCTTGCCGACAATACGGACGCTCATTTCCCCAAACGCCCCCCTTGCCTCAATCTGGTGGATGTTCCCTGTAGCATTAGGATCAGCGATGAGTGTCACATTGGTGTTGTCAAATCCCAGACCAGCGAGAGCAATAGTTGCCGCGACGTTCGCATTTTTTGGGAATAGCTTCGCGGCCTCCCGAGCGGTTCCCTCGTAAATGACAACCGCTTGTGTTATGCTCTCCAAATCAAAAGACCTCTCTGCATGCGTGCCAGTCCAGCTTTGTGGCGGTTTCCGCGATATATAGGTCACATCGTCCAGTCCTTCCGCCCGTGCTGCCGAAAGGGCGTCCATCCCCCCAACCGCTCCCGGCAGTATACAAAGCTGGGCACCGCCGCTCCGACTTGATTTCGCCAAACGGTCATACACATCTGGATCAGAAAACGCACCGATCGAAACCACCCCAAAGTCGATACCTTTTTCGAGAAAGTATGGCCCGTATTCAGCAACGGCGTGGTGGCTGGCGCATTCCAGAACAAAATCCGGCAGGGGATCGACGTCTTCCAGTGAAGAAATCACCTCAATGGTCCCACTCACCTGGTCCCGGACATCTTGCTCCCGACCGGGTCGGACCATGATTTGATTGAGCCTCGCATCCGAATCTCCGGATAGCCGTTTCGCCACCTCCAGCCCGATGGCGCCAAAACCTATCATCAAAACCGTCTCTCGCATGCCACCCACCCTCATGTCATCGGCCCTTAGACATTTCTGTCGCCCTGACCGGCGGCCCACCGAACGCCCTTGCATAGGAACCAATAGCCGCCATATCAACCTCTATCATAGTTGGGCCTTG
>CAXFCV010000404.1:0-4489 GCA_964000975.1 uncultured Rhodospirillaceae bacterium
ATGATTGGGCTCGGTAAGTTCAACAAAATTATAGAGATTGATTACGGTAATCGCTGCGTTGTGACCCAGCCCGGGGTCTCCAATATCGCTATCAGCGAAGCGGTGGCGGAAAAAGAATTTTATTATGCGCCGGATCCGTCCAGTCAGATCGTGTGCTCCATTGGTGGGAATGTGGCTGAAAATTCAGGGGGTGTTCATTGCCTCAAATATGGCCTGACCACCAACAATGTGTTGGGGGCAGAAGTCGTCCTCATGAACGGCGATGTAATACGCCTCGGTGGCAAGCACCTTGACCCTGGAGGCTACGATTTGTTGGGTGTTCTGACGGGGTCGGAAGGCCTGCTTGGCGTAATTACGGAAGTGACTGTTCGCATCCTCCGCAAACCGGTGATCGCACGCGCCGTGCTGTTAGGCTTTTCTGAATTGGAGGCCGCAGGTGACTGCGTCGGGGCAATCATTGGCGCCGGCATCATTCCGGGGGGTATGGAGATGATGGACAAACCTGCGATCCACGCCACCGAAGAATTTGTTAAAGCCGGTTATCCTCTCGATGCTGAGGCATTGTTGATTGTTGAATTGGATGGACCGCAGGTCGAAGTGGACCATTTGATCGATCGCGTTGAAGAGATAGCTAAAGGGCTCGGAGCGGATTACATGCGGATCAGTGAGAGCGAGAAAGAGCGTGAGCTTTTTTGGGCCGGCAGGAAAAATGCTTTCCCAGCAGTTGGTCGCTTGTCGCCAGATTATTACTGCATGGATGGTACCATTCCACGGTCGCGATTGCCAGAGGTCATCTCTCGGATGAAGGATCTCTCCAAAGAATTTGGCCTTGAAGTAGCGAACGTATTTCATGCCGGAGATGGTAATTTGCATCCTCTTATTCTCTATAATGCCAACACCCCCGGCGAGCTTGAAAGAGCAGAGGATCTCGGAGCGGAAATCCTTAAACTGTGCGTAGAAGTAGGGGGAGTGCTGACGGGGGAACATGGAGTTGGTGTTGAAAAACGTGATTTGATGGGCACTATGTTCACAGAAACTGACCTAAATCATCAGCAACGGGTGAAGTGCAGTTTCGATCCCCACTCCCTGCTCAATCCCGGAAAGGTCTTTCCAACACTTCACCGATGCGCGGAGCTTGGCCGTGTTCATGTTCATGGCGGCAAGACGCGCTTCCCTGACATACCGAGATTTTAGCGTTCCGTCGTCCTATAATGACTAACCAACTGTTTCAGCCGGAAACCACTGAAGACCTTCGGGATATTGTCAACGAGGCCAAGGAGCAAGTGCGGCCATTGCTTATTCATGGCGGTGACACAAAATCCGGTTGGGGCCACGCATCACTGGCAAGCTATCAGGTTGAGACTAAAAAATTCGACGGCATCGATCTTTACGAACCTGCGGAACTCGTTCTCACGGCAAAATCAGGTACACCGATGTCTGATATCGAGGCATTGCTAGCTGACCATGCCCAGCATCTAGCTTTTGAGTTACCGGATTTCCGGGGTCTATATGGCACAATGCAATCTTCGCAGACATTAGGTGGTATTGTAGCGTGTAATTTATCGGGGTCTAGGCGCATTCAATCGGGCGCCGCCCGGGATCATCTATTGGGTTTTGAAGCTGTAAGCGGCAGGGGAGAGGTATTCAAATCCGGCGGCCGCGTGGTCAAGAATGTGACGGGGTTTGATTTATCGAAACTGATGGCAGGGTCATTTGGAACATTGGCCATTATGACATCTCTCTCCATCAAAGTCATGCCGGTTCCTGAGAAAACACGAACGCTGTTGATTTCGGGTCTTGATGAAACAAGGGCGGTACGCGCGATGACTAAGGCGTTACAGAGCCCGCACGAGGTCAATGCCGCAGCGTATCTTGCCGCGACCCAAGGGCGCCGTTCTTCTGTCAGCTATGTGTCTGGCGCGGGTCAGGCTATTACAGCCCTGCGTATCCAGGGGCCCGGACCCTCAGTCTCTGCTCGGCTCGAAGAATTATATCGCTTGCTCAGTGATGCCGGCGACATAGAAGAGCTTCATGCTCATAATTCAAAGAAACTCTGGCAGGAGATTGGCAACGTCGCGCCTTTGTTGCCTAATCCAACCGCCGCCATCTGGCGAATGTCGCTTCCTTCCGCCTCAAGTCCCGCGGTCGTCGCACGCCTGAAAACATTGGAGGGTGCTGAGATATATTTGGATTGGGGTGGCGGGCTTGTGTGGCTTGCGGTTCCAGATAGGGGAGACGCTGATGCCAAATTTGTGCGGGCATGTCTGGGAGAGTGCGGCGGACACGCCACGCTGATGCGTTCCACCGCGGAAACCAAGGCACATGTGCCTGTATTCCAGCCCCAGTCCGCGGAGATCGCAGCATTAACAATGTCTCTAAAATCTAATTTTGATCCAGCCGGTATTTTGAATCCCGGTCGGATGGGTTAGGGACACCCCATGCAGACAAATTTCACATTAGATCAACTGGCCCGCCCTGATCTGCAGGAAATGGAGGCCATTCTTCGGAAATGCGTACACTGTGGATTTTGCCTACCTGCCTGTCCCACATACAGCATTCTGGGAGATGAACGCGACAGTCCTCGGGGACGCATTTATCTCATCAAGGATCTCATTGAGAGTGAGGGGGCCTCAGTGGATGCCGTCGCGCCTCATATCGATAAATGTCTTTCTTGCTTAGCGTGCACGACTGTTTGTCCATCTGGTGTCGATTATAGGCACTATGTGGACTATGCCCGGAAGCAGATAGAAGGGCTCTATCGCCGGTCCTTTGGGGATAGGATTTTTAGAAAGCTGCTTGGCCGGCTAATTTCACGTCCCGGGCTTTTTCGGCCCGCGCTTTTATGGGCGCGATATCTCAAACCATTTTCTGGACTGGCAAGCCGCCGGTTCGCACCCGCGCTCGGCATGGCGCCGAAAAGGGTTGCCGCCAACCAAATTTTGACCGGCCGCCATGTTTATCCAGCTGAGGGTGTCAGGCGCCAGCGCGTGGCGTTACTGGCTGGCTGCGCCCAGCAGGTGCTTCGGCCCTCCATCAACCAATCGACCATCCGCGTTCTCAACCAGCTTGGATGTGATGTCGTTGTCGTTAATGGAGAGGGGTGTTGTGGCGCTCTGGTCCATCACCTTGGCGAGGAGAGTGCGTCCCGTGATCGCGCTCGAGCCTTAATCAAGGCGTGGGAACAAGAGAAAGACCAAGAGGGCTTGGATGCCATAATTGTCAACACGTCTGGTTGTGGCTCTCATGTAAAAGATTTTGGGCATCTCTTGAAGGATGATGATCAGTGGAGAGCTCCGGCAATTCGTGTGGCGTCTCTGACAAGGGACGTCTCTGAAATCATCGATGAGTTGGGACTACCGAAACGAGGTGCTGCCGGAGATGGTGCCCGGGTTGCCTACCATGCGCCCTGTACCCTCATGCACGGCCAAAAAATCGACACGCTCCCAGAACGGGTGCTCGAACACGCAGGGTTTGAATTGATGCCCGTGAAGGAGAAACATTTCTGCTGTGGGTCTGCCGGCATTTACAACCTCGTCCAGCCGGAGATCGCCGACATGCTCAAAGAGAGGCGACAACAGACACTCCAAGATATGCCCGTCGAGTTTGTTGCGACTGGAAACATCGGCTGCCAGCGTCAGCTTCAATCCGGCTTGGAGACGCCGGTCGTTCACATGATTGAGTTGCTGGATTGGGCGTTGGGTGGTTCAAAGCCGCCGAAGACAGAGTAATTGTGAGAGTAGTCCTAAGCCTGAAAACTGTGCCATAAAAAAAAGTCGCTCTCGCTTCCCTGTAAAACGAACCTGCATCTCTGACCGGGATGGGGATAGAGCTTTTGAGGAATATATTGTCATCACGTTCTATTCGTATGGGTAACCTTTCAAATATGGGGGGAATTTATCAGGAAACATTGCCCTTGAAGCTATTGGTACAAACGTCGACAAAAATTTTTAAAATGAGCCAAAGTTTGCGCGTCGAAAAAATTACACTTGGATTAGTTGTTTAATATCCCATCATACCAAATAGGCCCTGGGCCGGAGAAGGGCCAGCCGATAGGGCAACCATGTTTTCGACCAAACCGTTGTTAAGGCTCGAGAGCAAATTTATATTATCGAGAGCGAGCCGTAGTTTCACATCAGCGGCCTTAGAAAGTGCCTTAGAGGCATCCAATTCTTCAGCCCTAATCCGATCTTTCTCATCTTCAAAGTTTTCTATTTTTGAATTAACAAGATCGATCCGCCCTTCCAGGAGTGCCGCGTCGGCGATAATCGATGCGCCCTTTCTAGACAGTGTAATCAAAGCTGCATCAACGTCATTAATTGCCGTTTGCACGGACGTGTCGTCGGCAAAATTGTCGTAATATTGGGACTGCAAAAGTCCGAGGCCCGCTCGCGTGAGCGAGCCAGAGAGTGATCCCGATCCACCGTAAGTTATGGCGCCAGTGGCGGCGTCGTAACTGTCGACAGTCAGCCCCTCAGCGGATACGGACAGG
>CAXFCV010000405.1:0-2177 GCA_964000975.1 uncultured Rhodospirillaceae bacterium
CTCTGATAGCTAAGCATACGAAGTAGGTTTGATTGT
Source organism: uncultured Rhodospirillaceae bacterium (assembly GCA_964000975.1). Taxonomy (GTDB): domain Bacteria; phylum Pseudomonadota; class Alphaproteobacteria; order Rhodospirillales; family UBA2165; genus TMED167. The sequence continues at coordinate 37 of CAXFCV010000405.1, forward strand.
CTTTATTCATTCGGTAATGGGAGCTCTCCCGTGACCGAACTACCTACGATAAGTACCCGGTCCGATCCTATGGGCCGGGTACTTACGCGTTTGGCCCGGATTTTTGTGATTATTGGCGGTATTTGCCTGACGGTGGCTGGTCTTCTAACAGTAGTTAGCGTCATGGGTCGTTATTTCATTAATTCTCCGATACCCGGCGATTTTGAATTGGTGGAAATGGCATGTGCCATTGCTGTGTTTTCTTTCTTGCCATATTGCCAGCTTCGTAAAGGCAATGTGCTTGTCGATTTTTTTACCCATAAGGCTGCGCCCCGCACAAAAGGTCTTTTGGACTCGGCCAGTGCTTTGATCTATGGCCTGATCACCGTTCTTTTAACTTGGCGGCTCTGGGTTGGGGGGTTTGATTTTCTCGACACCAATGAACAAACGATCATCCTGCAGATTCCGCGGGCCTATGTGTTTGTTTTTATCATGCCGAGCATGGTGCTCTTAGTCTTGGTCGCTTTCTATACCATCTGGCAGCATTATTACTCGAACTCAGCTGAGCAGGACGGCCTAGAAGGCAAGATGTGATGGAAGGCCTAGAGTTCGGATTTTTTATGCTGGGTGTACTGCTCGTGCTCATCGCGCTCAGACTGCCCATTGCCATCGCGATGATCACCGTCGGGATCACAGGTTATCTAATCCTCGCGGGATGGACACCGCTCCTGAACTATTTTAATGGCGCCGCCTATTGGCGGTTTTCGACTTACGACCTTTCTGTGGTGCCGCTGTTCCTGCTCATGGGTCAGTTTGCCACCCGAGCGGGGATGAGCAAAGCCCTGTTTGATGCTGCAAACGTTTTCTTGGGGCATCGCAAAGGCGGCGTTGCCATGGCGGCAATTGGGGGGTGCGCCGGATTTGGCGCTATTTGTGGCTCATCGCTAGCAACAGCGGCCACCATGGGCCAGGTGGCTCTGCCGGAGCTGAGACGCTTTAAGTATTCGAATGCATTGGCCACAGGGGCTTTGGCGGCCGGCGGGACGCTCGGAATTCTCATCCCCCCCTCTGTGATTCTGGTGATTTATGCTGTTTTGGTGGAAGCCAACATCGCGACCATGTTTCTGGCGGCTTTTATCCCCGGATTTATCGCTGCCATCGGCTACATCGTCGTTGTCATGATTTATGTCCGGATTTCGCCCGACGCCGGGCCCGCAGGGGACCGGTCCACTGCTACCGAGCGCTTTGCTGCCCTCAAACAAATCTGGACCGTAATTCTAATTTTCATCGTTGTCATCGGCGGCATATACACGGGGGTGTTCACGCCGACGGAGGGCGCAGCGTTCGGCGCTATTGGCACAGGGGCTATGGCATATTTCCATGGTGGCATGAGAAAAGATGGGTTTATTGAGAGTGTTCTGGGTGCAGGTCAGACCACGGGAATGATTTTTCTGATCGTGCTCGGTGCCGACGTCCTTAACGTATTTCTTGCGCTGACGCAGCTTCCGCAAGAGCTGGCGGCCATGATCCTGGAAGCAGAATTGACGCCAATGGTCGTTTTGATCATCATTTTAGTCTTCTACGTCATTGGCGGGTGCGTGATGGACTCGCTCTCCATGATCCTGCTGACCGTGCCTATTTTCTGGCCGATACTGGCGGAAATGGACTTCGGCATGGATGCCGAGGATGTCAAAGTTTGGTTTGGTATCGTCGCGCTTATCGTTGTTGAAACCGGGCTGATCACGCCGCCTGTGGGAATGAACGTATTTGTTATTAATTCAATGGCCAAGGACATTCCCATTGGCCAGACATTTAAAGGCGTAACGCCGTTTATCGTCTCCGATGTGGTTCGGGTCGGCCTGTTGGTAGCCTTCCCAGGCATCACATTGGTGTTGGTCAAGCTATTCGGAAACTAGACCGGTATCGGGAATAAAGCTAAAAAAAACTTGGAGAGGCTAATCATTAGCAGTTGGCGGTTCCCGGTCGAGATTAAACGGCCATTCTTTTGTAAATGAATTCTAGATCCCTGTGACGTACCACGGGGAACAGGTAGTTGCCGACTTTTTGAAATCCATGCCGTTGATAGAAGCGTTGGGCGGCATAATTTTCAGCATACACCCCGAGATAAAGCTCTGAATTTGCATACTGTTCAGCCCAGTTGA
>CAXFCV010000406.1:0-3884 GCA_964000975.1 uncultured Rhodospirillaceae bacterium
ATGGTCCGTGTCAATCAGCCGGTCCAGGGCAAAAGCGAAGTTGCTATTACCGGGCGCGTTACATTGAGGGATAGCATAGAACTTGGGCAGATCACCCAGAACAATATCGTGCCAGTCGGCGCTTTGTATAACCGTTTAAGCAGGTTAGCATTTACCATTGCAGAAGGTGCGTCTCAGGGAATCAAAGTCGTTGTGCGACGCGCGGAGTATCGCAACGAAAGTCAGCCCCGTCTTGAAATACCCTTCCGTGAGAAGACGTTAGGGGACTCAGAATCTTGACCGTTTACAGTCATTGGACTCATTGTTAAACACTTTCGCAGTCACGGTTTGGACAAGAAACTTGAGTGTCGGGGGTAGGTCCAGGCATTGGGGCATAAGGGTCTAGGGGGCCCGAATTAGATGAAAGTCCTCACCTGTAATAGCAATCGTCCAATTGCAGAGGCGATTTCAGCTTACCTTAATTTACCTCTTACCAGTGCCAGCGTTCGCCGCTTTTCGGATATGGAAGTATTCGTTGAAATCAACGAAAACGTTCGAGGCGAGGATGTGTTTGTCATTCAGTCCACTTCATACCCGGCTAACGACAACCTCATGGAATTGCTGGTAACATTGGATGCACTTCGACGCGGGTCTGCGCGCCGGATAACGGCCGTGATCCCGTATTTTGGGTATGCGCGTCAAGACAGGAAGTCGAGCCCACGCTCGCCCATCTCCGCCAAACTGGTGGCCAATTTGATCACGGAAGCCGGCGCGGACAGAGTGCTTACTCTCGACCTTCATGCCGGCCAAATTCAGGGTTTTTTTGATATTCCTTTGGACAATCTATTTGCCTCACCCGTATTCAATAAGGATATTTCTGAGCGTTACAATGGGGATGACATTATGATGGTTTCGCCGGATGTGGGCGGTGTGGTGCGGGCGCGTGCCATCGCAAAGCGCCTGGATGCCGACCTCGCCATCATTGACAAGCGTCGAGAACGGGCGGGAGAGTCAGAAGTCATGAATATAATCGGCGACGTGCAAGACCGTCGGTGCATCCTTATTGATGATATTGTGGACTCGGCGGGTACCCTGTGCAATGCCGCGACTGCTCTCATGGACTCCGGTGCAAAATCCGTATCTGCGTATGTAACTCATGGTGTCTTGTCAGGTGGTGCCGTCGCCCGAGTAACGGCCTCTCCGCTCGAGAAACTTGTTACAACGGATAGCATCATGGCCACAGAAGCGGTGCGAGTCGCTCACAACATCGAGCAATTGACCGTCGCGCCGCTGATCGCGGAAGCCATGCAGCGTATTAGTCTCGAAAATTCTGTCTCAAGTCTGTTTGACTAGTCTGCCATTTCCCTTTAAACCTCCGCCTCTTCTGACGCTAGCACCCCTGGAGGCTGGTGTCATCATAGCGAAATGGAGATGACAATGGCTGATGCAGTTAGCATCTCTGCTGAAAAGCGTGACCGGGCCGGCAAGGGGGTGGCACGGGCTCAAAGGAGAGCGGGACGCGTACCGGCGGTGATATACGGAAATAAACAGGATCCCATGATGATTTCCCTAGAAGGCCGGGAAGTCGAGAAATTAATCCAAAGCCCCCAATTTTTTACGCAAATTTTTGAAGTCGGTGTTGGTGGTGCAAAACACCAAGTTTTGGCGCGTGATGTGCAGCTCCATCCGGTAACTGACCGGGCGCTGCACATTGATTTCATGCGGTTTAGTGAAAATACACGGATCGTGTTGTCCATACCTGTGGTGTTTGAAAATGAGGAAAATAGCCCCGGCTTGAAGCGGGGTGGTGTGTTGAACATTGTTCGCCGTGAGGTGGAGCTATTATGTTCTCCGCTTAAAATCCCGGGCGAACTGGCCTTTAATCTGGATGGATTGGAAATTGGCGACTCGCTTCACATCGGTGCAATTGATCTGCCAGAAGGCGTGGCCACAACGACCGATCGCGACTTCACGGTGGCGACCATCGCCGCGCCAACGGTGATGCCGAGCGATGCTGAGGTAGCTGACAGTGAAGAGAGCGAAGAGGGTGAAGACGGTGCCGCGAGCGACGGAGCGCAAGGTGGCGACGAGTCCAGCGATGGTGGTGAGGGGGATTAGCCTCCCCGCCCGTCGGTTTCGCCGGCTGTCAACTCGGATACAATTGATAGGAGGTCGGCCATGCACCTGCTGGCCGGACTTGGAAATCCCGGAGCAAAATATGCTGAAAACCGGCACAATGTCGGGTTCATGGTGGTGGATGAAATCCACCGCCGATTCGGTTTTGGGCCCTTTCGCGTAAAGTTCGACGGCGATTTGTCTGAAGGTTCGATCGACGGCAACAAGGTTTTTCTGCTGAAACCTATGACCTTTATGAATGACTCTGGAAAATCTGTCGGTGCGACTGCTCGTTTTTTTAAAATACCCCCGTCGCGTATTGTGGTGTTTCATGACGAATTGGATCTCGCGCCGGGTAAAATTCGCGCCAAAACCGGTGGGGGCGTGGCGGGGCATAATGGCCTCAAAAGCATAGCTAGGCATTTCAGCCAGGATTTCCGACGCGTACGTATCGGCATCGGTCATCCGGGCGAGAGGGATCTTGTGACCGGACACGTCCTGAGGGACTTTACTGACGCGGATATGGTTTGGGTGGACAAAACGATTGAGGCGATTGCAGAAGCCTCGCCACAGCTTCTGCTAGGCGAGGGCCCTGAATTCGCGTCCAAGGTGGCGTTGATTCAGAAACCCCCGAGTCAAAAAAAGGCGCCTCGAGACCCGAAATAAGACGATCAAGAGAGAAATATATAAATGGGATTTAATTGCGGCATTGTTGGATTGCCTAACGTGGGTAAATCGACCCTTTTCAATGCGTTGACGTCTACCGCGCAGGCTGAGACAGCCAATTATCCGTTTTGCACGATTGAGCCCAATTCAGGCCGAGTAAGCGTGCCAGACTCTAGACTCGAACGCATTGCCGAAACGGCAAGGTCTGAGAAGATCGTTCCCACGTATCTTGAGTTCGTGGATATTGCAGGTCTTGTCAAAGGTGCCAGTGCCGGGGAAGGGCTTGGAAACCAGTTCCTCGGTAATATTCGGGAAGTGGATGCCATTCTCCATGTGCTCCGTTGCTTTGCCGACAGCAACATTACCCATGTGGAGGAGACCGTTGACCCTGTCCGAGATGCCGAGGTGGTTGAGACAGAACTAATGCTGGCCGATCTGGAAAGCCTGGAAAAAAGGGTTGAGCCCCTCGCTAAAAAAGCTCGGGCGGGGGAGAAGGATGCCACGGCGGAACTAGATCTTTTAGAACGGGTTCTGGCAGTATTGAGGGATGGTCAACCGGCCCGCAAGACGGTTCTTAAAGAAGGCGAAGAACGACAATTTCGAATGCTCCAGCTGTTGTCGTCAAAACCTGTCCTTTACGTCTGTAATGTGGAGGAGGACAAGGCGGAGGGGGGCAACGTGTTCTCGGAGAGTGTTGGTTCTTACGCCCAGGACCAAGGTGCCGCCTCCGTCGTAATCTCTGCCAAGATTGAAGCTGAGGTTTCCCAGTTGGAAGATGCAGAGGAAAAGCAGGAATTTCTCGAGGCCATCGGATTGGCGGAAACGGGCTTGGACCGGCTGATCCGGGCGGGATACGAGTTGTTGGATCTGATCACCTATTTTACCGCGGGTCCTAACGAGGCCCGCGCGTGGACCGTGCAGAATGGTAGCAAGGCGCCGGAGGCCGCGGGGCGGATCCATACGGATTTTGAAAAAGGTTTTGTTTGCGCTGAAACTATAACTGGGCATGATTATGTAGAACTCGGTGGAGAGCAGGCCTGCAAGGACGCCGGAAAAATGCGACAGGAAGGTCGGGACTATCTGGTGCGGGACGGCGACGTAATCCTTTTCCGTTTTAATGTCTA
>CAXFCV010000407.1:0-8610 GCA_964000975.1 uncultured Rhodospirillaceae bacterium
CCACAAGGGTGCGATGTTCAAACGGTTAATATATCCCATTATTTAGGCCCATAATGTCTATATGTAGTTATGGTTTTTCGTCATCTAGGTGTAAATATTACTGCCGCCCGAGGGAATTCAACGAAGATAGAAGAAACAAAGGCATTCGCAGGGCGATATAGCCTGTTCTGCGCTAAAAAAAAGGGGGGTATGAGCATTTTACGCATTTAGTAATAGTATTTTATGCATTTGACTGTCCGCCTAAACGCCGCCCTGTGTCTATCACAAGTGAATTTCCTTCTCGCCACCCAGCGGTCCTGCACAAAATATCGAGAGATTATTTTAGGTCTGGTGATTTTTTCGATGCCGGATAAACCACGGTGAGGGAACCAGATTTAAAATCTTCGATCTGTCTATCAACGGCTAGCGGTCTCACTAATTCAACGCATCGTCTTTCCCCGAATCATTTTCGGACTTCGCGGCCCACTGAATGCTATATTGTGTCAATATGTTCCGATGCGAAGTCCTGACCGTAGCGGATTCGGAACAAAAGAGTTCGATGGTCTCCGTTGACATATTTGTGGATCTCTCCGGGTGGGTGTAGAATGAATTTACCGGGGTCTATCGCGATCTCTATCCCATTAACAATCATGCGGCCGCCACCTTCGAGGCAAAAATAAATTTCTGTAGCCTTGGGGTGGCGATGATTGGGGCTGACCTGGCCGGGCTCCCAACACGCCACGGTGACATCGCCACCAGACTCAACACCGAGGATTTTCTCCACATGTTTAATCGGTGAAAATTCCTGCTCTGCTCTCAGGTCAAAGGTCAGCATACGGGGCCGTCCTCTATCCGGCCCCGGGCAGCCAACTGCCCTCGGGGAATGGGACGTAGAATACATATGTGAATACAAGATAAGCAGTTATGCAAAGTCCAAACGGGACAATGACTGCCATAGTGATGTTCCGTCTCGTCCTGTCCAGTGTCAGGTAAAGCGAGGCAAGTATCAGCATGACGAGGCTGGAGAGCCAGAACCCCAGACCACCCATTACGAACATAAAGGCCAATACGATGACTAAAAATATCAGCACATCAATAGCCGAATACCTATCTTCAGTCGAAAATTGGAGAAAATCCGGCACCTGCTCGCGCACGACTGAAACAAAGAATTGCAAAAGCAATATTACGGCAACCCAAATAATTACGTAATTGGCGAGAAGGGGAAAGGCCCAATCCTTAGGATCAGAACTTGATCCGACAGAGAACATCCAGCTAACGCCGAAAAGCATCAGCGCTGTTAGCAGATTTCTGTCGAGCAATTTTTGCACTCTGTGTTTACCCCTCACCGTCCAAGGCCTCCGAAGCGCGCGCCTTAGCAATATCTTCTCTGGCCAGCCTGAGATCCCGCTGCCGCGTCCAGAAAACCAGTCCGACCGACACCACAGTTAATGCGATAAGAATGAGATTAATTGTGCCCGTAAAGAACACGTCAAAAATCGACGTTGCATCGGAAATATACATTGCTTGGACCAGAGACGGTTCAATAATCGGACCCAGAATGAGCCCCAAGCCTATGGGACCCGGGTGAAATCCCAGTCGCCTGATCAAAAAGACAAAAATACCCAGTCCCAGCATAATATAGACATCAAAGATATTGTTTCGGATGGCATAGGCGCCAATTACCGCCAACAGCATGATTAGCGGAGCCAGAAGCCGCAACGGGATACGGATAATGCGCACCAGAAGAGGCGCAAATAGGCTGCCCAGAATAAACGTGACGATGCCTGCCATAAGCAGAGACCAGCCGAAGGAATATACCAGAGTGCCATCGCTTTGGAACAGTTCTGGGCCAGGGTTTAAGCCTCGCAACATAAGGGCGCCAGCGATCACCGCCGCCGGCGAAGAGCCCGGCACGCCCAACGTCACCAATGGAATCATGGCGGCTGGTGCCGCTGCGTTATTGGCAATTTCCGACGCCGTTACACCGCGCAAATCGCCTTTCCCAAATTGGCTTTTATCCTTACTCCAGCGCACGGCCTCGTTGTAAGACACGAGCGCCGCAATAGGACTGCCGGCGCCTGGCAGGATTCCAATGAAAGAACCGATGACGGCCGATCGAATCAGGTGGAGTGGATGAGCCAATACCTTCATTACGGTTTTCAGGGTCTGCCCCCGGATTGGCGAATATTCGGCAATGTATTCTTTTTTACGCAGATCGGCGACCATGGACAAAACCTGCGGAATGGCAAAAATGCCGATCAAACCAGCGACAAGCGACAAGCCGCCGCGGAGTTCGGGCACCCCAAATGTAAAGCGAGAGATTTCATTGCCATGGCTGATTCCGACGGCGCTGATCAATAAGCCAATGGCACCCCCGGCAAGCCCTTTCAGCATCGAATCGCCTGCCAGACTCCCGATAATGGTGAGCGCAAAAATACCAAGCCAGAAGAATTCAGACGGCCCAAATTTCAGGGCGATGGAAATCATAGGCCAGGCAAGGAGGAGGTAGCATGCTGCTCCGAATAGTGTTCCAAAAGCAGAACTAAAACAGGCGCCGATAATCGCCTCCTGCCCTCGTCCATTCTGCACCATGGGATGCCCGTCAAAAGCGGTGGCCATAGCCGCAGGGGTTCCGGGCGTGTTGACTAGAACCGCTGGGATCGCATCAGAGAACATGGCACAGACATAAAGTCCGCCCAACATCGCAATGCCAGCATCCGGAGGCAGTGCGAATGTGAACGGCACAAGCAGCGCAGTCCCCATGGTTGCGGTTAGGCCGGGAAGAGTACCCACAACCATACCGATCATGACCCCCACGGTTAGCCACATCATAACCGACGGGGTTAGCGTTTGTAGCAGGCCCTCGATCACCTCACCACTCCCAACTTAGAGAATAATGACATCAATTGATTACAAAAAATTTATAAAAAAGAGAAAAAACAGGCTGCTCCTGCTTTGGCAGGAACAGCCTGAATAATACCTAAATTTTATTTACTAAATTTTTTGACGGCAGCGGCTACAAAGGCCTTCGCTTCGGCTGGCGTTTGCTTGAGTTGCACAAGTCCATTCTTGGTTACCATATCCCTCACTGAGGGAGCCGCGGTAGCTTTATTAAGAGCTGCGTTCAGAATCGCTACTCTGTCAGCAGGCGTACCGGGAGGAGCCATCACGCCCCACGTCGTCATATAATTCCAGCGTGGCTCATTGGGTATGCTCGGCAGAGCACCTACACGCTTCGGACCTGCCACGACGATCGTGTCTACCGTAGCACGATGCTTAACCGCGTGCGATGACGCGGTCATTCCTGCATCAACATGCTTACCCTGGAGCATGGGCATCATTTTACCGACGCCACCCGAAACAGGTACATAAGCCGTTTTAATGCCAAGGATTTTTGCAAGTGCACCGAAATTCGCCGCTCCAGTACTTCCTACACCAGCGACGGTAAGTTTACCTGGGTTTGCCTTGGCAGCCGACACAAAAGCCTTGATTGAATTGTACTTGCTACCTTTTGGTACCATCAACGCACCGACAGCCTGTGCAGTCATTCCGACATAGGCAAACTTACCTGGTTTAAAGCCTACATCTTTACCTTTCGCAGAAATGACAATGTTCGGAACAACAACATTACTGATCGTATAACCATCGTTTTTTGACTGCCAGAGAGCATTAAAACCAATGGCGCCACCCCCACCTGTCTTATAAACAATCCGAATTTTAACACCGAGTGCTTTTTCTAGACCAGGTTGGAGCCGACGAGCCTGCTGATCGGAGCCTCCTCCCGGTGAATAAGGTACAATAAACGTAATTGGTTTATCTGGATATTCCGCTCGTGCTTCACCGCTTGCAACCGCGATGGCACCACCTGCAACGGCCGTCATCAAGCCAAGTGAGGTAAGACCTTTAAAAAATTTCATTGTAAAACTCCCAATTAGATTTCGTTGATACGACAGCGTGATCAAAACACCCGCTCTCAGACATGTGTTGTAAAACCCTACAACTGCTATAAAAATAGACTCTTTTATAAGACTGCATCAAGCTTTTGTTTAAGTTCATCCAAATTAGGGACGGCAGTATAGTCTTCGCTTAGATTTCCAGATCCAGCAGGGCTTTTACAGGTAAAAAAGCGGCACGGCGTCTCTAACAGCTTAATCCCATGGACAACATTGCGAGGGATGTGGACAAGGTCACCAGGGCCAACGCCGTAAACCTCATCACCCAGTAAATGGGCAACGCGCCCCTCAAGCATGTAAATCCACTGCTCATCGTTAGGGTGGGAATGAGGCGGCGGCGCTTCACCATCTTCATAACTAACAATTCCCACTTTGATAAGATCACCGCCAAACTGTTTCATCATTACATTTGGATTTACCACATCAGGAGTGGCCTCCATTTCATCGGCTCTATAGATTGGCATATTTTTCGACTCCCTTTAACTTTGGATGTTTTCCTCATAAGGCGGCGCTAAAAAGATTAGGCAGATGCAAGGACATACCGGTCGAAACTGCGGCCAAGGTCAGACGGTTCAAGACCCTTGCAAATTAACACTAGCCGGCTTGTCTCTTCGTTGCCAGGCCAATCGGGAAGCGTTTGGGGCGCGCTCAAGACAGGCCCCACGGCCTGCAACAAGATGGGACCTGTGTGCCCATCCAAGCGCACCAGTCCTTTCATACGCAGCATGCAAGATGCCCGAAGAGAGTAAAGCATTTCGAGCCATCCGAAGAGCATATCCCGATCTAGTATGGTGCGGCCCGCAAAAGACCAGGTTGAAAATTCACCATGCTGATTTTCCCGGGAAAAATCATGAGAATGATCAAAGTAATTATCCTCATGAAAATGTTCATGATTGCTCTGAGGGACTCGCAAGAGAGGGATGTCACCAAGATTATCGCTATTACCAATGAGCATGTCCATTGACACCTGACCATGCTCAATTTCTCCTATGTGAATAGTAGGATTGATCTCGGCAATGAATGTCGCTACTGCACTGGCATCCGCTTCACTGATAAGGTCGCGTTTAGTAACAAGGCCCAGATCTGCTTGGGCGATTTGTTTGATCGCTTCAGGATATTTATGCGCCTGCATCCTCCCCTGCACGCCGTCAATAAGAGTAATAACTTGATCAAACCGGCAACGGGACGCCATCACTCGCTCGTTTACGAGCGTGTTCACAATAGGACCCGGTTCAGCGAGTCCAGTAGTCTCAATTAAGATCCGTGAAAAGGCAGGTATAACCCCATTACGTACCTTGGCAAACAAGTCATTAATTGTATCAATCAAATCACCTCGGACCGAACAACATATACACCCATTCTCAAGGAGCAGGGTGTTCTCTATTGCAGTTTCAACCAGAAGATTATCGAGCCCGATCTCGCCAAACTCATTTATTATCAGGGCAATCGACTCCATCCCCTGCTGACGCGTTAAATGATTAAGGAGGGTTGTTTTTCCACTGCCAAGAAAACCAGTAATTATAGAAACAGGAATTCTATTCGCTTGACCGGGAGAGTTAGGCACATTCATTACTATTCGAGCTTTTCTATTTTGAGTTTTGACTTATGTTGCATCATATTTTTTTAAACTAGAGTATAGCAATGGCAATTATTCGGGGAGAACGAGTTTGATGGGGGAAATCCTCTCCAAAAATATGACACTGATAGGTCAGAGTGACTTAGCCGGTTTTGGCGGAGTGGGCGAGGGCATGGCACTCCAATTAGCCAATGATGGCCGTCGTATATTATGGATTGCACATGAGGGGCCGCCAAAGAACTTTTCCGGTGTTGACGTCACAGACCCGCGAACGTGCAAAGTCATTTGTCAAACAGAATTGCCCAATAACAACATGCGCTCCAATTCTCTGGAGGTCACTGGTGACATTATGGCGGTTGCTTATCAAGTCTATGAACTGGGACTGCCAGATGCGGGCATCGAATTATTCGATATCAGCAATCCTGAAAACCCGAAGTCCATCAGCAAATATTCAACCGCCGGCCCGCATTCACGTGGAGTACATTGCCTGTGGTATGTAGACGGTGAGTTTGTACACATGGCGAGCGGCGCACCGGACTTCACACCTCGCCACCCCCGTGATGACCAAATTTATCAGATCATAGATGTGCGTAATCCCTCTAAACCGACGGAAGCTGGGCGCTGGTGGTACCCGGGAACACGAGAGGGAGATCATGAGGATCCGCCTGAACGCATCATCCCAGAACCTCTCGACCAATTACGCGGTGGCGATGCTTACCGTTTACATAATGCAAATATCTATCCCAGTCATCCCGATCGAGCTTACCTGGGCTATATCGATGGCGGCGCTTTCATTCTGGATATCTCAGACAAATCAAATCCAGAGGTGGTCTCTCACTGGAGCCCGCACAACCCGTATCCTGGGTTCACCCATACGGTCATGCCCTTGTTTGATAGGGGCCTGATCATTGTAACCGATGAATGCATCAAGGATGACGGCGCAGACTGGCCAAAGCTGACCTGGGTTCTGGATGCTCGGAATGAAAAGAATCTTGTGCCCATTAGCACGCTGCCTCTGCCGCCTGTAGAGGAATACGTCAAAAAGGGCGGCAGATTTGGATCTCATAACGTGCATGAAAACCGACCGGGGCCATCTTTTTTCAGTGAAGAAATTATTGTTGGAGCATTCTTTAATGCAGGCATTCGTGTCTACGATCTCAAAAATCCGTATCAGCCCGAATGCATCGCCTATTTCATCCCGCCGGGCCCAGAAAATTCGCGCGTCCCGGCCATCCAAATGAACGAGGTTTACGTGGACGAAAATGGCGTCGTCTATGCAGGTGACCGTTGGGCTGGTGGCCTTTATGTTATGGAAATGAATATTTAATTCTGGCTGACTATTCTCATGACTATGGCCTATCCCAATTTTCTCCCGAGTTCCGCGCCGAACACAGTCATCCTGTATGGCCAGGTAACCGATCCGGCTCGACTGTGGGATGCAATGAATACAGACATTGAAAGCCTCAAACCGCTCAGTTCTCAGCACGCTGTCATTAGCCAGAACCAAGACGGATTACGCTTATCAAGCCCGGGGTGGGGAGAATTTACCTTTAACGAGCGCATGACAATAACCAAAACCTCGGAGCTATATCTCCTATGCAAGGAGAAAATCATGCGCGGGGTCTCGGATTTTTCTCTTCCGTTGCGACAGTTCCTGGAGACCTATTTTGATTTTGTGTGGGCGCAGACCAGGAAATTGCAGGACGAACATAGATTGCCGGGAGCAAAAAACGAACTGTTCTCTGGAGAGGATTGGGTATTTTCCGGCTGGCTCCCTTTGCCTAACGCACACATTCTTCTATCTTCGGCACCCGATGAGCCCCGCGCAGAGTTTGCAGAGGTCGACGTCATTTTTAGTGTTGACCAACACCTTATCGCTGTTTGCCTCGAAGGAGGTGCCACCCCGCTTCCATCAAAACAATTAAAGCGACGGTACTTATTTGACGAACATCCCACGCTCGATGTCATTTCTATTCCACGAGAGCGGATGGCCGAGGGTCAATTCCCTGCCGACTTGTTCCCGCTCGCTTTGACGAGATATTGGGAGGACCTGTCATATCCTCATGGGCCCGCGCCACAAAAACTCGTGCTGCAAACCCCATCTTAATGGCCCCACCAGGGCGGGGTTTTCCTTATCGGGCTCAAAGCACGTTCGGGCCTTTTTCAGAAGTCCACTCACCTGTTGCCATCCGCAGCCCCAGGACCCAAATATACGTCACGGTGAACATAGACATTAAGCAATAGGCCAAACCCCAACATCAATGCCAGCATGGCGGAACCCCCGTAAGATACCAAAGGCAGAGGCATACCAACAACAGGCAGCAGGCCCATTACCATCGCCACATTCACGAAAAAGTTCAGAAAAAACATGGTCATGATCCCCATCCCCATCAGGCGGCCAAAATGATGACGGCACCTGAGTGAGATAGCGAACCCGTAGATCAGCAAAAGCGCATAAAGACCTATTAAAGTGAGGCCACCCATCATACCAAACTCTTCGGCCAGCATTGTAAAAATGAAATCCGTATGCTTTTCCGGTAAGAAGCTCAGATGACTTTGACTGCCAGCCAGAAAACCTTTGCCAAATATGCCGCCAGAGCCGAGAGCGATTTTAGACTGCATTACATGATAACCAGACCCTAGAGGGTCCTGTTCAGGCCGCAAATATGTCAGAAGTCGGGCTTTTTGATAATCCAACAACACAAAGTGCCAGACGGGCACAATGGCTCCGATTGCGGCAATCCCGGCCGCCACGAAGACCCATAGCCGGACACCGGCCAGGAAGAAAACCGCTACACCGCTGACTGCCAGCAGAAGGGCGGTCCCCAGGTCCGGCTGGCGAATGATCATAGCCATCGGGGCAGCCACCAACATGAGGGGGAAAATTAGATATGTGAGCCGCTCCACATCCTCCATCCGGCTGGCATAAAAATATCGTGCGAGCGCAAGGATGACGGCAGTCTTCATCACTTCAGAGGGCTGCAGAGACATAAAGCCCAAATCAATCCAACGCTGAGCACCCATTCCAATGCTGCCAAAAAGCTCGACAAAAATCAGCGAGACAAAGCCCGCAAGATAAATGATGTATGCGTACCGCAGCCA
>CAXFCV010000408.1:0-1716 GCA_964000975.1 uncultured Rhodospirillaceae bacterium
CCATATCTTGACGATGTTCACGACATCGATCTTTCTGCGCTCAAGAGAGACACCCAAATGAATGCGGCACTCCATCAGTTGCCCGGACAGAAAGTCGTTTTCACAAACGCCGCCACAAACTATGCCCTAAATGTTCTGGAACAATTGGGTATCCGCCATCATTTCAGCGGTGTGTTTGATATTGCCGACGCCGGCTTCATACCCAAACCAGAGCCTTCACCCTATGCCGCAGTGATCCGCCGGTTTGGTATCGATCCAAAATCTGCGGTTATGGTTGAAGATATTGCTCGGAATTTGCGGCCGGCAGCCGACCTCGGCATGAAGACAGTTTGGGTGGAAACCGACCGACCTTGGGCCCATGCAGAGGCTGACACCGTCACTCCCGACTTCACAACAACCAATCTCTCAGCCTGGCTTGCGGAGGTCGTAGGCCTTGCGCCAGCGGCCCATTGACAGGGTGGCCGCTGTGCACCATGTTCCGTTTTTTGCGATCAGAGGTTTTCCGTAAGAAGGGATCATTACCGTGAGCACTACCGATTTAAAAGACGCCGTGGACGCCGCATGGGAAGTGCGTGACGAAATCACTCCTCAAACTAAAGGTGTCCATCGCGATGCAATCGAAAATGCGCTGACTTTGCTAGATTCTGGACATGCACGCGTGGCTGAAAAAGGAAACGGTGGCTGGACGGTAAACCAATGGCTTAAAAAAGCCGTCCTTCTGGGGTTTAGGTTGAACGACATGGCCCCTATCAACAACAGCCCGGGCGATGGCAACTGGTGGGACAAAGTTCCGTCAAAGTTTGCCGGTTGGGGTGCTTCGGAGTTTGAATCCGCCGGATTCCGGGCTGTTCCGAATTGCGTAGTTAGGCGCTCCGCCTTCATCGCGCCGGGCGTGGTTTTGATGCCGTCTTTTGTTAACTTAGGCGCCTATGTTGATACCGGGACCATGGTGGACACCTGGGCCACCGTGGGTTCCTGCGCCCAAATTGGCAAGGACTGCCATATTTCAGGCGGCGTCGGCATTGGCGGTGTGCTGGAACCGCTGCAAGCAGATCCAGTAATCATCGAAGACAATTGCTTCATCGGTGCGCGCTCGGAGGTTGCGGAGGGTGTAATCGTTGAGGAAGGTGCCGTTCTGTCGATGGGTGTGTTCATCGGTGCCTCAACCAAGATTGTTGACCGCGCAACGGGTGAGACCTTCATGGGTCGGGTACCGGCCTATTCCGTTGTCGTTCCCGGCTCGTTGCCTGGCAAAAACTTGCCCGACGGGTCTCCCGGCCCCAGCCTCTACTGTGCAGTAATTGTAAAGCGTGTGGACGAAGGCACACGGTCCAAAACTTCCATAAATGACTTGCTGCGGGACTGAGTAGGACAGACACTAAATATGACCATTAACGCCCTCGAATTGTCTAAAGCCCTTATCCAGTGTCCCAGCGTGACGCCGGAAGACGGTGGATCGCAACGAGTATTGCGGGAAGCCCTCGAGGAGATTGGCTTTACCTGCCATAGTATGACATTCAGCGATGCAGACACGCCTGATGTAACAAATCTATATGCACGCATTGGCAATCAGTCACCAAACCTATGCTTTGCAGGCCACACGGACGTCGTGCCGGTTGGAGATACGGACGCCTGGATAGACCACCCATTTGACGCCACAGTCCGGAACGGAGTGCTCTATGGCCGAGGAGCTTCGGATATGAAAGCCGCCATCGC
>CAXFCV010000409.1:0-11079 GCA_964000975.1 uncultured Rhodospirillaceae bacterium
CCGCATTTTCATATCCCGGGGCAACATCCGCCACCGCACCCCCCTGATGCGGCACCATGGACTTGATCAGGCTAGTCATTGACAAAGCGAACGGATGTTTAAATGCAAACCGCGCGACCTCACGCTTGGCCTTGCCACCCAGATCCCCTGAGCGGGCACGCATGAAAAAATTAGCGCGCTTAGGCACGCGCGGAATTTCGTCCTCGTGGATGAGTGTTGTTGCTTCCTCCACCCGATCCAACTGTTCCATGGGGAAAATGCCCAGGTCGCTTCGCCGCTTCGCGCGGCGGTTCCATTCGATGCCAGGCACCGCACCCCCAAACCCGAGCCAGTAGGCGAGCCCCTTGCCTCTGCGGGACCTCTCATGAAGCGGCAAATCGGTTGATAGTGCATAGTCCGTAGTCACCACGGCGACGGCGAATTTATCTTCCAGATAGGGGTTGATGATACCATTCCCTTGGCGAAGAGCCACACCCGACAGAACAGCAAGCCGATCAAGATCAACATCACCAGTAGCCCGGTCGTGAGCCTGTGCAGCAAATCCCATATATTGGATATGGCTAGCGATAGCGATGGCAACCTCAAACGCCCTCAAAGACGCCGCCTTTTGACCTTGTCCACTAATCCATTCATACGCCAGACTCTCCTCTTCAGGGATCCGACCCTCGGCCTGCACAATGGCAATCGCGTGGGAATGGCCGGGCATATCAAAATCGGCTAGCCAGGCCGTCTCTGGCATCTCACAAATCCCCACATGGGCAACATCAAGGAAATATCCCGCGCCCTTGATATCAACCATACGGCGGTAAAGATTATCAGGAACCGGCGCCTTGGGCGGCAACACATCCAATTTCCCAAGCGGACGGTAGAGACCATGGTACTTATCCAGGGCGGACGATAGGGGCCCGGACCCGGGGGGCGGTGCCACTGAGGGACGTGACTTCCGAGGAAGGCTCGCCTCCCGGTCGACGATTGTCCTGTCGCGTTTTAATCTCTCGATTGGATAAGGGCCGTAGTGAAATGGCCGTGTCTTATTTGAAAAGAATATCATTGACCCTGCTGCTTTTTCTAATTTATCTCGTCTAACGTGCTTGAACTAGATAAAATCTGCAACCGGGGATAAGCACCTTTTCATCGGGCGAAAGATTGGCTATCGGATGAGAAGCGACCTTTTTGCCAAAAGGATAGGACCAAAGCAATTTCTCGGATTATCCAAGGCTTTCCCCCAAAGCGTTCGGCAAAATGACTCATTTAGCCCAGAGAGGAGAGTAATCTGCCATGAACGACCCCCTTCACTCCTTACCGGTCGAGAGCAGTTTGGTCCGGCGTCTCCTAGCCGGAGAGTTTGCACTTACCGCGGAAATCACGCCCCCGGTATCGGCAGGAACCGCGGAACTTCTCGAGAAATCTGCGCCACTTAGGGGTCTGGTGGATGCGGTAAATGTCACAGATGGTGCCGGCGCGCGGGTTCATATGTCTAGCTTGGCTGCAGCGTCGATCCTCAATGCCAATGGCATCGAACCCGTTGTGCAGCTCACCTGCCGTGATCGGAACCGCATCGCACTGATGAGCGATTTATTGGGTATTGGCGCTCTAGGCATTCACAACCTGCTAATCCTAACGGGAGATGATCCAGGGGTTGGGGACCAGCCCGATGCCAAACCAGTATTCGATTTGCTAAGCGCCGAGCTTCTGGCTGTTGCACACGAAATGACTACACAGGGACTCATCCAGTCTAAAAAGGCCAAGCTAACCAACGAAGGCATTGAACCCAACACCAAGGCCATCAGTACGCCACCCAAATTTTTTATTGGGGCAGCAGATATGCCAACTGCGGAGATTAATGAGAAATGGCTGGCCGGGCTCCGAAAAAAACAAGCCTGCGGCACTCGTTTTATCCAAACCCAACTCAATTATGACATGAATATAGTGCGCCAATATAGCAAAACCCTCGTAGATCAGGGGTTCACGGAACATATGTTCTTCCTGATTGGGAACGGGCCTCTTCCCTCTGCCAAGTCCGCCATCTGGATGCGGGATAACCTATGGGGTGTCGTCGTGCCGGATGACATCATCCACCGGCTTGCTCAGGCAAAAGACCCCAAAGAAGAGGGCCTTCAAATCTGTGCGCAACAGCTTCAGGAAATGGCCGAAATGCCTGGCGTGGCCGGTGTCCACTTGATGGCGCCCGTCAATGTTCCAGCCATCCCCGTGGCCATTGAGCGGGCTAATCTAGAGCGTTCGCAAGGACGTTTGAACTAGATTGAATTTCGTGGGCAATACGCGCGTCAGCGGCCACCCCTTTTCTTTTTGCCTATGACCAAGCAAACATCATCACTGCTGTTTTGTGTATTTGT
Organism: uncultured Rhodospirillaceae bacterium; assembly: GCA_964000975.1. Lineage (GTDB taxonomy): Bacteria > Pseudomonadota > Alphaproteobacteria > Rhodospirillales > UBA2165 > TMED167. Next base: position 2,358 of record CAXFCV010000409.1, read on the forward strand.
TGTTTTCTTGAGTGTTTCATGTGATATCTTTTCGTCCTACGTTGGGGGATATACTGAGGATCAAAAAAACATCCTTCAACAATGGCAGCCAATATTTAAAAATTCTTAGGGAGACATTAATGTTTAAGAAGTTTGGAATATTACTCAGCGCGGGGGCCTTGGGGCTCTTGGCGCCAACGTTCGGCACTCCCGCGCAAGCGGCCGAGGTTACACTAAAAGGAGCTAGCTGTTTTCCGGTTGGGAGCCCAGTCTCGAAACCATGGGCAAACATGATTAATGACGTTAACAAGCGGGGCAAAGGCGACATCCAGATCAAGTTGGTGGGTGGTGCCCCTGCGATCGGCAGCCCCTTCACATTAACCCAGAAAATGGCTCGCGGAGCCTATGATCTTGTAGGATGCCCAGAAGCATATTTTGGCAATGTATTGATAGAAGCGGCTGCATTGCGTCTGAACGAGGGCACTTTTGCAGAAATACGCCAAAACGGTGGCCTTGATTATATCAAACGGTTACTTAAAGCTAAAAATTTATATTATCTTGCTAGACATCATAATTTTGGCAATTTCCACCTTTTCCTCTCAAAGCCAATCTCAGGGCCCAATCTAAAAGGCCTACATCTTCGAGTTGCGCCTGTATATACAGCCTTCTTCAAAGAACTCGGTGCGACAGTTCAGCAGTCAAACCTAGCCCAAATCTACACATATATGGAGAACGGAACGGTTCAAGGGTACGGTTGGCCCATAACAGGGTGGATACCTTCCTGGACAAAGGTCACCAAATATAGGGTGGATCCTGGCTTTTATAGCGCAAACCTGCACACGTTAGTTAACCATAAAGCTTGGGACGGCCTGACAAAATCTCAGCAAAAAGTTCTGACCGAAGTTGGGATGGAGTACGAGGCCAAGTCATCACCCACAAGCGCTGCGTTTAAGGCAAGAGTTGAGAAACAGAAGGCTTTCACTGCCAGCAAAGGCATGAAAACCATTACTTTCAATGGCGCAGACAAAGCAAAATGGCTAAACACTGCAAAAAGCGCTGCTTGGAAAGAAGTAGTTGAGCGTAGCCCCAAACATGGGCCCGCCCTGAAAAAGCTTTTCACAAAGTAATAGATCAAAAATAGGCGCTTTAAGGAGATGGGGTGAAATGGAACGAATGCCATTTCATCCCTTTTCTCTGTCACTCTGCTGAGAGCTTAGGTGCATCCGACAACCATGAATTTGTTTCTGGACAGATTTGAAACAGGTTTTAACCGATTCACGCATTTATGTGCGGCACTCGTAGCCATATCAATTGGGCTCATGGCCTTCTTAATTCCACTGAATTTATTCATGGTAAAAGCTCAACTTGGAGGAATTTGGTGGCTTTTTGAGGGTGTTGAATATGTTCTGTACTGTGGTGTGTTTATTGGCGCTCCCTGGGTCCTCCAGAAAAACGCACATGTCAAAGTTGATGTCCTCTTGGTTAATTTACCAAAAACAGCAGCGTTAAAGCTTGAACGGTTTATTGATTTTTTGGGGTTGGTGATATGCGGTATTCTCTGCTTTTACGGGATCCGTGCGACCCACATGGAATGGGTTGACGGAACGCTTCCAGACAAGGATCTCAGAATTGCAAATTGGATTATCTTGTCGGTATTTGCGCTGTCATTTGCGATGTTGTCAATTGAATTTCTTCTCCGTATGAGACGAGCAAAAAGCATTCTCCCGAAAGAGGAGACAGCTCGCTCGGAAGCGGGTATTTAGGTCATGGAGTGGCAACTTGCAATGCTTCTCCTACTGGGCACCGTTTGTTTGGCCATGTTCACGGGCTTGCCCGTGGCCCTAGCGTTTTTCGCTGCAAATGTGGTTGGCACGGCCCTATTCATAAATGGTGATATTGGCCTCGTTTTCATGCCATTGGAGTTTCATAACGCCATCAAGTTTAGCCTAGCGCCAATTGCCCTATTTTTATGGATGGGTGAGATCCTTCTGCAAACAGGCGTCGCTTTCAAAGCGATTGGCGCTATCGATCGAATGATATCCAAAGTGCCGGGTCGACTATCTGTGGTCTCAATCGTCGGTGGGACAGTCTTCTCCTCTCTCTCTGGCTCAACTATTGCGAATACGGCCATTCTGGGTTCAGTCCTCCTGCCTGATATGATAAAGCGGGGATACAAACCCTCTATTGCAATGGGACCCATTATGGCGGTTGGCGGCATTGCTATGCTCATACCTCCATCAGCATTGGCCGTGTTGCTCGCCAGTATTGCTGAGCAGTCCGTGGCCATGCTTCTTATTGCGGGGATCATCCCTGGCCTCCTTATGGCGTTTTTGTTTTTTGCCTACGTAGTGGGTCGCTGTATGCTTAACCCCAGTCTGGCACCGGTTTATACCCCTGATGAGAGCGAAATCCATAAGCCGGTGACGATTTCCCTCAACTTTTTTGGTCAAACACAGTTTTCGGCGAAGTACGACGGGCGTCATAAGAGGGCCCTAAACAGAATCCTCCCGTTCCTGATCTACATCCTACCCCTATTCATCATCTTTATTGTCGTGGTTGGCAGTATTTTCTTCAAACTGGCGGCGCCAACGGAAGCTGCAGCACTCGGTTGCCTTGCTGCCCTCGCCGCCTGCTACTTTTTCAAACTGTTCAAAAATAAAATCAGAATTTCCGGAATTGAAGGGGCAGAATTTACATTAAAGGATCTGATCCGTTCTCTGATGGAGACGGCAAAAATCAACATAATGATCCTTTTCATTATAGCTGGATCACTCGTGTTTAGTCAGGCTTTGTCCAACTCTGGCGCAACAGAAGGCCTTCTAAAAGCGATTACTAGCCTACAACTGACGCAGTTTCAGGTCGTCATTATGATGATGCTGGTGCTTTTGTTCCTGGGCGCCTTTATGGATCAGGTTAGCATGCTTCTTTTGACCTTGCCCTTCTTCCTACTTGGCTCAAGCTCGCTTCAAGTGGTTTTCAATATCGATGTTATTTGGCTTATGGTGCTCATGCTGATCACCATGGAAATCAGCCTGCTAACACCGCCTTTTGGTCTCTTGCTTTATGTTATGAAAGGCATAGCCCCCTTCAACGTCTCTCTGGGACAGGTGATCAAATCAGCCTTGCCTTTTATCTTAATTGAACTCGCCGTACTTGCTTTGTTAATTATCGCACCGGAAGTCTCAACCTGGCTGCCAAATCAGCTTAAATAGCACGCAGCTAGAGGCCTGTTATTCCCCAGCAAACAGCTTCTGCAACGTTTTCGGACGTGATATTCTGTCGGTCCTCCCGCCTGGAAATATCGAACGGATACTTTTTACAGCGTACCGTAAACTCGCCAATTTTTTAGGCAGTTCTTGGGGGATTTGATCTCAGTCATCTTTAATGGCAAACATAGCCGCACCCGGTCAAGAATACTTTGACATCCTCGCTCCAAACCGCTGTTGTTCAACCTGGATAAGGGAGGCACCATATGCGAGCGTTACAGCTTAACGGCCCGGGAGAAAAGTTTCAGCTTACAGATGTCCCGGACCCCGTCGCAGGACCCGGTGAAGCGGTGGTTAAAGTTTTAACATGTGGCGCCGGACTCACTATCCAGCATGTTAAAGCCGGTCGGACGCCCGTCGCGTACCCACGAATTATTGGTCACGAGATCACTGGAGAAGTGGCGGAGATAGGCCAGGGCGTCACCTCTCTGGTTGTCGGCGACGCCGTGACGGCATATTTTTATTTAACCTGCGGCTCCTGCAAGTGGTGTCTCAGGAATCGAGAAACATTGTGTGAGAACTTTGGCGGCTATGTCGGCAGAGCTGTCGATGGCGGCTATGCCGAATATATCAAACTGCCCGCCTCCACATTTCTTAGAATACCAGACAGTCTCGACTATAAAGGACATGCCGCTGAAGTTGGCGTGATCTCGGATGCGATTGCAACACCCGTCAAGGTGATCCGTCGGGCCCGGATCACCTCATCGGATACGATCGCCGTTTTTGGCGCCGGTGGCGGCCTCGGTATTCATATGCTTATGCTGGCAAAATGGGCTCATACCCGTGTTATCGCGGTGGAGACGAAACCGGAAAAATTCGCCGCGTGCCGGGACGCGGGAGCCGATGAGGTAATTGACGGTACCCGCAATGATGTTCCGGAGGCACTTATGGACCTGAACGCTGGCGGCATTGACGTGGCCATTGATTTTGTATCTTCAAGACAAACATTAGAACATGCCGCCGCCGCTTTGGGACCAGGCGGCCGGCTGATCACGCTGGGTGGATCAGGGCAACCCTTCCTAGCAAACTCCAAGCTCATGTTGGAGAAGGAACTGGAACTGCTCGGCAGTCGGTACGCCACAAAACAGGAGGTTGTCGAAGCACTTGAACTCGTCGCCCGAGGCGATGTTTGGCCTCTTGTCACGGACGTCCGACCCATGGCAGAGGCGGAAGCGCTACATGACGATGTTGAGGAGGGTAACGTCATTGGGCGGGCAGCTCTCAGAATCGCGTAATAGAGAAGTATTGGTATGGCGGGTTATATCGACGCACACCATCACATTTGGCGGCTAACTGATCTCGCTTGGCTTAACGGGCCAATTCAACCCCGAATTTTTGGCGATTATCAATCCATTAAACAGGATTATTCGATCACAGATTTCCGCGCCGACTTGGACGGGTCGGGTGTTGAAAAATCTGTTTATATTCAAGTCAATTGGCCCGTCGGGCAAGAGCGGGAAGAAGCTTCCTGGATCGAAAAGGCTAACAAAGAGACTGGCTGGCCCCAAGCCTTAGTTGCATATGTCGATTTTTCCGCGGAGGATGCCGCTGAGACCATCTCGTCGTTCAGATCAATACCGATCATGCGGGGCATTCGCCAACAGCTCCATTGGCACAAAAACCCGCTTTATTGCTTCCAACCTGCGCCCGATTTAATGAACCAATCCACATGGCGGAATAATTTTGCGCGCATACAAGAATATGGCTGGAGTTTCGAACTCCAGGTGTTTGCTACGCAGATGCTGGACGCTGCACGCTTCGCTGGAGATTTCCAGGAGACGCCGATGATCCTCCAACATTGTGGCATGCCGGAAGATACCAGCCGAGACGGCATGGCCCTATGGGCAGACGGTATGCAGCGTTTGGCGCAACAGCCCAACGTATATTGCAAATTCTCCGGCCTGGGTACATTCATACACCGAAATGATCCGGCCTTCATTGCTGATATTACAGGCCAGTGCTTGGAGTGGTTTGGCGCCGGCCGGTGTGTTTTTGGAAGTAATTACCCTATTGAGAAAATTTGGACTGGCTACCATCCCATCGTTAAGGCCTATGAAGACGCCATCGCCCACCTGGATGAGGCTGATAAAACGGCCATCATGGCAGGTAACGCCTCGCGTCTCTATCGGCTATAGCATCCGAAATTACTCTTTGAGAAGAGTTCGCGTACCCATCAAGCTAAGCGATGCTCCAAAGCGGCCGCCACTCGCCTGATAACTTCTCCCCAGTCTCCCGCCGATTGCTGCCTGAACAATCTCGCCGATGGGTACCAGGGACTGTCCTCTCTGTTCAGAAACCAGCGCCAATCCGGAGCAAACGGGAGCAAAATCCAAACATCTTTTCCCAAAGCACCCGCCAAGTGGGCCACGGCAGTATCTACCGAAATCACCAGATCAAGGGCTCCTATTGCTGATGCGGTATCCGCGAAGTCCGTGATCTGTGGCCGCAAATCTCTAATCGGAAAGTCCGCAGAGATAGCGGCATCATGGCGCTCGTCAATTTGAAGACTAACCCAGGTGGCACCGCTCAACTCAAACAAAGGCTTCAACACATCGAGTGAGACAGAGCGGTAGATATCGTTCTTGTGGGTGGGTCTACCGGCCCAGGCCAAACCAATATTCAGGCCGCTCGTCACACCCAAATCTGGAGCCGCATCCGGATTAAATGGGATATAGGGAATTTCTTTGGGGACGGTCTCAAGGCTAGTTCCCAAGCGGTGAGCCAGACTTAGGATTGGCAATTGAACGTCAACATCAGGGAGCCCGTCGCCGCGTTGGACAACCCCATTAAGTGACGGCATGCCTTCCAAGAGACGACAAAGCGGTGCATGGGTCTCTAAATAGACTTCCGCACCTTGTGTCTTCAGGGCATCGGTGTAACGCACAAACTGCAGAGTGTCACCAAACCCCTGCTCTGAGTGTATTAAAATTGACTTTCCCTCCAGAGTTTCACCCTGCCACAACGGAATGTCGGTATGACGCGGTGTAAACTCGGGAAGACGCCACCGGTATTCGTAGCCTTCAAATCCGTCTTTCAGGGCTCCACTCACTAGGTGCGCCAACCCTCGGTTCCAGTGAGCATCTGGTAATTCCGGTGCTATAGCCAATGCGCGCTCAAACTCTTGGAAGGCGCCATTGACGTCGCCTTGTTCCAGCAAAAGGGCGCCATAATTTGTGCGCACAGACGGATTATCGGCATCTATCTCCAAGCTATCACATAATACTTCTGTGGCCTCCACAAGTCGACCTTGGCGAGCAAGAGCGTTGCCAAGATTGCCCAATATGTCGGGAACGGGGCGTCTAAGCTCGCAGGCGCGCCGGTAGGCCTCTTCCGCCGGAATATAGTCTCTTAATGCATAATGGGCGTTTCCCAGGGCGTTCAGCGCCTGGGGGAGTTCTGGCGCTCGGTCAATGGCAGCCTTTGCAGCGGCGCGTGCGGCAGCAAACGCACCGGATTTTAACTCAAGCTTCGACAAATTAACAAAGTTCTCAGGATTTTCCGGTGCTAATTCTATTGCCGATAGCAATGCCTCCCTGGCGCCGACCAAATCGTCGAGATCAATAAGACAGGCGCCGAGATTACCATGCGCCTGGGGTAATTCAGGATTTAAGGTGATAGCGCGACGGGCCGCGCTCACGGCGTCCGGGAGCCTCTTCAAAAGCCGTAAGAGATCAGACTCGTTTGCATAAACTTCTGCCAGTTCAGGATTGTGGCGAAGAGCCTCAGAGAAATGGGCGAATGCCGCATCAAAATCTCCCATGTCCTTAGCAATAGTACCAGCCGTGTTATGGGCGAGGGCAAAAGCAGGATCAATAGAAAGTGCCCGCTCGACAAAAGACTTTGCAATCCTCAAATCCAACCGGGTATGCGCTAGAATAGCGGATAAATACCAGACGTCCGCATTATCCGGCCACCGTTGCCGAATAATGGCATAAGTGGCCTCCGCCGCATCAAATCGGCCACCCCGTTGGGCAGCCAGTCCTGTTTTAAGAAGCTCGCCAATATCCATAACGTTCCCCGATCGGACTGCTGTCTAAAGCTCGATCATGGAGGTTTGCAGCGCGGTGGCCATGATTATAAGCTCATAAAATATGACAACTAGTCTATTTGCAAACGGGACCCTCCTATCGTCAAAAATGGATGGCGACTTTGAACCGACGATCTGTAAGAGGTATTTCGTCTCTCGGATCCGAGGGCGATAGCCGAGTACCAGGGTTCCCTCTCCTTCGGAAAATCGGGCCGGATATTGCCGGTTTGGAAAACCCTCTTCTAAAGCACCTAGATACTCCCCTGTGTTCCAGTCATTCAAATTCCTTTACGTTATCCGGCCAACCTCCTCGTTGCTCATAAAAGGCGTACTTTCATAACCCAACCAACAATTTTATTCTGGCCCAATTCATTTAACGCGCCTCGGTAGTCGAACCTAAAAGATTACTCTCCAATCAAATTTAAGTTTTGTTTTTGCGTTTTACAGTACATTCTCATCAGGAAGTATATAATTGGCGCGCAATAAGTACGACAGTATCCTGGGTTAAGAGGCGAAGTATGGGGAAACCGCAATGAAAACAATTAAGAACCGGAAAAAATCAGAGACCATAAAACGGCCTGCCCCAGTTGCGAAGAAAAAGCTTAAGTTTGAGAGCAAACTCTCCGATATTGCGCAATCTCGGTCTGATCAACTGAGATCAGCACTCTTTGATGCCTTTGGTAAAAAGGAAGGGGCCAGACTTCACAACGTTTATGCCCATGCGTTTCCAGCGGGATATACGGAATTGTTTAATGCTGACACAGCGATTGATGATGTGCGCCTTTTAGAACAAGCTGTGGTCACAAATGACTTAATCCTTAGCCTTTATAAGGCGAAAGGGGCAGCGGCGAACGAAGTTCGGTTCAAAGTCTTCCATCCTCACAGTCGTCTGCCGCTTTCAGATGTTTTGCCCATGTTGGAAGACATGGGACTTCGGGTTATTGATGAAGTACCACACGCGATTTCTCCGGCCTACGATGATCCCGATCTAGTGATGATCCATGATTTTGGACTGACGAGTCAGAGCGAGTCCAAAATCAGAATTGCCGATATCAGGGGGAATTTTGAAGAGGTTTTTTCGAAAATCTGGCACGGCGAAATGGAGAGTGATGGCCTCAACTCGCTTGTTATTAATGCAGGTCTCAGTTGGCGTCAGATTGTCATTCTACGGACGTATGCACGTTATTTAAAACAAATCAAAGCACCGTTCTCGCTTGAATATATGGAGCAAGCGCTCCGCAATAATCCTGCAATCACGGCCAAAATTGTGCGGCTCTTTGAAACACACTTTGATCCTGCTAGCGGGACACGCCGCAAAGCTAATGCCAACCGACTTAAAAACGAAATCAATACCCAGCTTGAGGAAGTGGCAAGTGCCGATGAGGACCGTATACTGCGGCGTTTTTTAAATGGTGTTGAAGCCACGCTCCGTACCAACTTCTATCAGAAG
>CAXFCV010000410.1:0-2976 GCA_964000975.1 uncultured Rhodospirillaceae bacterium
ACGCTTCTGCTCGATCAGTGTCCCCGAAATTTATTTCGCCATACCGCAAAGGCATATGCGGCGGATACACAGGCCCTGGATGTAGCTCGCCACGCTCTCGCCGAGGGCTATGACGCAAATGTCTCCCCCTGGCACCGCGCCTTTTTCTATTTGCCTTTAGAACACAGTGAAAATATTACCGACCAGCACTTCAGTGTTGAGCTTTTCACCCGCCTCGGAATTGTTAGTTCACTCGAAGCAGCAGAAGGACACCGCGAAGTAATCGAGCGTTTTGGCCGTTTCCCCAACCGCAACGATGCGCTCGGCAGAACAAATACGCCAGATGAACTGGAATTTTTCAAAGACCCGCCGCGATGGGTTGAAACCAAAGCCGAAATTGACTCGATGCACGGCCAAAAAGACAAACCGAGGTAAACAATGGACAATGTCCCACGAGGCCGATGGAACTAGGACTTGCGCTATTATTACTCTGGGGTCCCGCAGAACCCCACTCCCAAATGGTCGGAAAAAAGCATCTAACGGCATTCTGGGCGGCGGTAAATTATGAGCAGTTTCATTGCGCTTTGAAACAGGCCCAGGGGATGTGACCTAGGGCGATTTCTTGTCCGCAACCCAACCGCGAGACGTACGTAGTGGTTATATGCGCAGGTCCGGGTCCAGTTTACGCAACGAAAATTAGACTAGGCCTCCGAGAGTTTCGCCGATGCCATTGAGAGAAAACACACTTCCTTTTTGCCCAAGATCGGTTCTCAAAATCTCTTTCACAAAAAGAAAGCAGAGACCGCGGCGTTTAAGTTCACCAACTATGGGATGGAGTAACAGAAAATTCCAGCTAGGCGGTATGTGTGATGGAGGATCTGACGACTAAAATTCTGCCGCAGTAATGAGGTGATTACGCGCCGAAAACGCGGCGGAAAATCACCTCCACATTTTTGGTGTGATAGGACATGTCAAACAGCTCTGTGAGCGCAGCACCGTCCATGTGCGTCGCAACGTCGCCATCTTTTTTGAGCTCTGTCAAAAAATCAGCGCCATCTTCCCAAACTTTCATGGCGTTTCGCTGTACCAGGCGATAGGCTTCTTCTCGGCTCACGCCCGCCTGAGTAAGCGCCAACAAGACACGCTGAGAAAAAATGAGTCCGCCTAGCTGAACTAAGTTTTCCTTCTGGACTCGCGGATAGACGACGAGACTCTCCACCACGCCTGCGAGGCGGGAGAGGGCAAAATCCAACGTCACGGTCGCATCTGGCGCAATCATGCGCTCGACGGACGAATGAGAAATATCGCGTTCGTGCCAAAGTGCAACATTCTCCATAGCGGGGACAATGGCCGATCGTACTATGCGTGCGAGACCGGTCAAATTTTCCGTCAGCACAGGATTCCGTTTATGCGGCATGGCAGAGGATCCTTTTTGACCCCTAGAAAAAAATTCCTCAGCTTCCCTGATTTCGGTCCGCTGCAAATGACGGATTTCTATCGCAAGCCGTTCTACGGAGCTCGCAATGACACCGAGAACGGCGAAAAACATCGCATGGCGGTCACGCGGGATTACTTGGGTTGATACCGGTTCCGCCGTCAGTCCCAACTTTTTAGCCACATGCTCCTCAACGGCGGGATTGATGTTGGCAAAAGTGCCCACGGCACCAGAAATTGCGCAAGTAGCTATCTCGGCTCGGGCCTGCTGAAGGCGGTTGCGGTTACGATCAAACTCTGCATAGTGTCCTGCCAGCTTCAAGCCAAAGGTCGTAGGTTCCGCATGGATTCCATGGCTTCGCCCCATGGTAGGCGTGTCCTTGAATTCATACGCGCGCTTTTTGAGCGCAGCGAGCACCCGATCCAGACCCGCCAACAGAATATCTGTGGCCTGCGTCAGTTGAACGGACAGGCAAGTATCTAACACGTCCGAGGACGTCATTCCCTGATGGACGAACCGGGCGTCTTCCCCGATGTGCTCCGCCAGGTTGGTGAGAAAGGCGATAACATCGTGTTTTGTCTCGCGCTCAATCTCATCGATGCGATCCACCTCGAACGCCCCCCGTTCCCATACCGCTCGTGCCGCTTCTTTGGGAATAACCCCGAGCTCGGCCTGCGCATCACACGCATGGGCTTCAATTTCGAACCAGATGCGAAATTTGTTTTCGGGTGCCCAAATCGCGGTCATTTCAGGTCGGCTATATCGGGGAATCATATCTTTACGTCAGGCTCTGAAGAAACGTGTCATGATCGAATTTCTGTGAATAGGATATATAGCAAGTTCCCGGCGCCAGTTAAAGCGGCCCTGGTTGCCGAGGCATAAGGACCGCCGGTTTGAAATAACCACTACCCCAATACCAGACGCCGGCAATCCCCTGCAGCACAAGCAAAAATAGGAAGGCGGCCTGATAGCCTAGGGGATCAAAACCGCCTATGGTATCGGTCGGAAACAAATTGATGATGGCCCCAATGGCCCATTGAAGAGAGAAGGCGAGCAGAAATACCAACAAGTTCATCATGGTGCTCACTCGGCCCATCAGATGCCCCGGGAAATGCTGCGAGAGGGCCGCGAACATAACCGAACCTGATGTGCCAAGGAACGCAAAAAGCGCCCAAATAACCAAAGCACCGGTTTGAACACACATTATAATAGGGACCTGGATCGCCATAAAAAAAAGCATGCCAGTCAGCACGATGGACTCGGTTTTAAATCCTCGGCGGTTGAGGCGAGATGCCGTGCTGCCGGTTATTAAATAACCAGCGGTCATGGCCATTGCGACAATCAGTAAGCTGTTAGCTACAGATCCCCGCTCCAAACCGGCGACGTCGCGGAACCAGGGACCGACCCAAAGGGTAAGTGCCGCCAGAAAAGATCCCTGAGACACCACGACGAGGGGTATATGGCGGTAAAATATCGGCGTTCTCAGAATGCCGCCCATGTCCCTGACCTGATTGACGACGGACTCTTTGGCTAGGGGCCTGCAGTCCGCCGGCCGCTCGGGG
>CAXFCV010000411.1:0-2927 GCA_964000975.1 uncultured Rhodospirillaceae bacterium
CTTCTTGATGGCGGAAACTTCGAGGGTTGGCTCGATCTCTTTGCCGAAAACGGCATCTATTGGATACCCTCTGAAAGGGACCAGACGGACATGCAGGGGAAAGTTTCCATTATGATTGAGGATGTACCCCTCCTGAAACTTCGAGTGGCGAGATTATCTCATCCGCGGGCTTATTCTGTGTCGCCACCACCTGCCACTGCACACCTAGTTAGCAACATTTTAGTAGAGATCAACGAGGAGGATATCAAGGTTCGTTCAAAGCTGATCGTGAGTGAATTTCGCGATGATGTAAACACCATTCTAAGTGGCTCAGCGACGCATCACCTGATCGCTCGCGACGGCAGTTTCAAAATTCTCCTGAAGCGTGTCGATCTTATTCAAGCAGGTGGGACTTTCAACGGTCTATCGATTCCATTTTGACGTCTCAGCCTGGGAGAAGTCCGTCGAAATATCGAAAAAGTGACGGCTTATACTCAATCCCTAACCCCGGAGCGTCATTCACTATGGCAATGCCATTCTCTATGCGCGTTCCCTCATCTACACCAGAGAAGGGCCCGCCGTGCACAGATGCTGTTTCGTGACTGCCAAGCCCCAGCCCCGCCACCATATGAAGTGCCATTTGATGACCGGCATGGGGGTGAAAATCCCGACGAGACCAGCCCCGGCTTTCAGCAAATTGGATCATGCGCATATATTCTATCACGCCATAACTAAGAGGCGGATCCATTTGCAGTTTATCCTTACCGGGCCTAAGCCCACCGAATAGCAGCAAATTAGCGGCATCCGTCTTGGAGAAAATATTCTCCCCAGTGGCAATAGAAGTATCCAAACTACCTGCGCACCCAGCCAAGCCATTAAAATCAAGGGGAGCAACAGGCTCCTCGATCCAACCAAGCCCGCAGCGGTCCAGGGCGTCTAGCCGGCCCGAGCTCTCCTCACCTCCGAGCATACCGTTGGCGTCCACGGCAACAAGGCGTGGGCTTCCAGCGACCTCGATTGCGGCGTGTATGCGGGCGAGATCAGTGCTCTCGGGCGCCCCACCGACCTTTAGTTTGAAGTATGCGTAACCATTATCAAATGATCGCTTGGCTTCATCTGCCACGCCACGAGCATCGTCGCTTGACAGGTGATAGTGCCCGCCACTCGCATATACTGGGCACTTACCGACTGCGGGCCCGGAATCTTCAATATGACCATATGTTTCAGCAAGAAGGCCCCATACGGGCATGTCCAGGGATTTGGAAAAAGCATCCCACAGGGCCATTTCGAGCACACCGACGGCAGCCGAACGCTCGCCGTGGCCACCCTCTTTCTCATCCTTCATGAGAACCGCCCAGGCTTTCTCAGGGTCAAAAGTTCCGTTACCGTCGAGCAGTTCCTGGTCCTGCGCCGCTCTGAGGCGTGGAATAAAACGCTCTCGCAGAAGCCCGCCATGGCCATAGCGGCCGTACGAAGAAAATCCCAGGCCCGTAAACCGTCCTTTCTTTGTCTCTACCTGCACGGCAACAGCACTGGCGGTCATGTTCTCAAAAGAAATTGCCGCATTAGCCGTTCCGCTACCGATTGAGACGGTCTTTTCGCTGGCAGAGAGGATTTGCATCTAAGATTTACGTTCGAGAGGCCAGTTATGTTCGGATACATCGAACACTACACCGTTAACGTCTTTGTATTTTGTTTCCGCATCGACACCCGGATATTCCGGCAGTTCCATGAAATACTGGCCGCCCAACTCCTCGATCTTCTGTCCGACGGCATCTTTGTCCTCAACAACAAATCCGAAATGGTGTAAACCGGCCCAATCCTGGTCATGAAGCATGCCGCCCGTTCCGTCGGGAAAATTAAGGAGGGTTAAGTTTATCACACCGTCCGACAGGCTGATTGCATTCCCAATGGGAGAAATAGCCTCGTGGACCCGCTCCATCTCGAATACCGACTGATAAAATTCGGCGGCTTTTTCCAGATCGGGAACCTGCATCGCAATGTGGCGTAATTTGCTCATCTTAACACTCCAACATTTTATCGAGATTATATCTAAGAAATTTACCGTTTCCAGCTTTGCACGATGTTAAGCGAATATTAGGGGCAGGGGAGGTAAGAGCTTACCGAGGTTGGAGCCCGTGATGCAGAAACTGATCGATACAAAATTTTTGGAAATTCAGGCCCTCGCTTTAAAAGATTGGCTGTTGGCGGAAATTTTTGTTCTAAACACACTCGGGCAAGTAATTTTAATCCTTTTGGCCTTTTTTGCCGCCTATCTCGCACGCAAACAATCCATGAGTTTGATAACCTGGCTAACGCATTGGCGGGGAGCGGACAATTGGCTTACAAAAGCCGGTGACACTCTTTCTCCTCTCACTCTCCCCCTTGCCTGGCTGCTTATTCTCTACATGTCTGGACTAGTGGCGAGTTTCGCCAAAGCGCCGCATCACTTGATCACGGTGACAGTTAGTCTCCTAACGGCATGGATAATAATCCGCCTCACGACGGTTCTGATTCCAAATAAAACCTGGTCAAATTTAATATCGGTCGCTGCATGGATTGTTGCGGCCCTCAACATACTACACCTGCTAGACCCCGCCATGGCGTTCCTGGATAGCCTGAGTATTACTCTCGGCGACCTCCGAATTTCCGCCCTTCTGGTTATCAAAGGTATGATGTCGCTTGCCATTTTACTTTGGCTGGCGGCACTCACGTCCAGGCTTCTGGAACAGCGCATTAAGGCATTGCCCAACGTTACCCCATCCTTGCAAGTGCTGTTAACCAAAGTCCTGAAAATAGTCCTGGCAATAATTGCTCTGGCAGCTGGGCTTAGCATAGTGGGCATCGACCTAACGGCCTTTGCCGTATTCTCAGGAGCCTTAGGCGTTGGCGTTGGTCTGGGGCTGCAAAAATCTATATCCAATCTCTTCACTGGAATACTGATTTTA